>JAEURE010000052.1 GCA_016789485.1 Anaerolineales bacterium
GTCCGGACGCAATTGCGATTTTACTTGTGGCGATTGCCATTAACCGCATTTTGCTTGGCTTGGCGTTGATCGTTTCGTTCAGTCTCGGGTTGGCGGTAGTATTGATCGTCATTGGCTTGCTGATGGTGAACAGCCGCCGCCTGTTTGACCGCGTCAGTTTCCTGGATAAACTTGCGCCGATTATGCCGATTGTCAGTGCCCTGATCGTGCTGGTGCTTGGCTTTGGTTTGACTTGGGGGGCATATGTGCGGGCGAAGGATAATTTCAATACTGTCCTCCCAGTTCAACGGTCGATAAAGGAGGCGCGGATTTTATATCTGGCTGAAGATGAGAATAGAGTTAAACAGTTATTTCTCAAAAATTATCAAAAGAATACATCTCGAGTCGTTTCCCAGACGGCACAGAATGTGATTGAATACGCGGTCTCTCCCGACCAGACTCGCGTTGTTTATATTTCTCAGACAGATGAATATGAAAATGAAGTTTGGCTGATTGACCTTGCCAGTATGGAAAATAAAAAACTATCGGATTGCAAGGATGCGATTTGTTCAGGTTTGATTTGGTCGCCCGACGGCATCCGTGTGATTTATGAACATTTGAGTTTAAATGGGGATTCGAGCGGACTGCCCACTTTGTGGTGGATCAACATCAGTACAGGGGAGAACCTGCCCGTGTTTCAGGAATCGCAAGTCCCTGGCGGGAATCCATGCTGGTCTCCAAACGGTGAATGGCTGAGCTATTCATCACCGCAAGGCATCCGCTTGTACCATCTTGAAGATGGAGAAAGCCGCATGATCGAGAATATTCTTGGTGCTGCAGTGGTATGGTCTCCGGATGGACAGTCTATTTTGCTGCGGGATGTGGTCATCAAACATGAGCAATTTGTGACCCAGTTATTTTTGTATGACCTTGAATTGAAAACTCTTGTGAATTTAAATCCAAACGACAGCGTGGAAAATATTCTTGCGTCATGGTCTCCAACAGGTGAACTCATTGCTGTTGTGCGGCGCGACCTTTCCGTTCCGCGCGGTGACCAGATCTGGCTCATGCGTGCGGATGGCAGCGATGCACGTGCCGTCACCAATCTGCCGGATGCACTGCACGCCAGTTTAAACTGGTCGCCGGATGGAAAGTACCTGCTGTACGATCTTTATCAATTGGATGCCTTTCCGTTTGAGTCCCGCCTGCAAGTGATCGAGATCGAATCTGGTGAAATCACAGATCTTAAAGTAAAAGGTTTCAATCCCCAGTGGGTGTGGAAGTAGCAGCCCTTGACCCTCTTGTATTTTTTGTTTATACTTATTGATAATGATTTTCATTACCGAAAAGAGTGATTATGTCTGCTGAATTTTGGCTCACCCAACTACATGAGAATGGCTACCGCATCACCGGTGCACGGCGCGCCGTGGTGGAGACGGTGGAGAAATCTACTCGCGCCCTCACCCCGGTGGAAGTGTATGATATGAGCCGCAAGAGATATCGCGCATTGGGTCTGGTCACGGTCTATCGCACACTCGAGAAACTTGAAGAGTTGCACCTCATTCAACGCGTGCACCAGCCAATGGGTTGCCAGGCTTTTATTTCCGCCGGGCAGGGTCACCAGCATCTTTTGCTTTGTAAAAATTGCGGGCAGGTGGTCTTCTTTGAAGGCGACGATCTCGAATCGCTGACAAAGTCGATTGCGAAAAAGACAGGTTATCAAATACAAGATCACTGGCTGCAACTATTTGGCATGTGTGCGAACTGCCGTACCAATTAAAACTGCCTGGTTGGAAAGTCAACCATCCCTCATCAAAAGGTGAGGGGAAAAATAGGAGTTGTAAATGAAAAAGATTATCAATACCATTATCGTGATGTTGACCCTGACGACTCTTTTCTTAACGGGTTGCGGGTCTGCTCCTCAAAGAAGTGACGACGCTGTGAGAGTGCTCACTTCCACTTCCATCCTTGCGGACATCGCTCAACATGTGGCAGGCGACCGCCTGCAAGTTGATTCCTTGCTCCCCATCGGCTCAGATCCACATGCTTATCAAGCTGCCCCGTCAGATGTGGCGAAAATCGCCGAAAGCGATCTGTTGATTCTGAATGGCGTGGAATATGAACATTTCATTGAACCGTTGCTTGAAAATGCGGGCGGCGAGAGAATCATTATTGAAGCGACGGCTGGCCTGGAACCTCATCCAGCGGGGGGACATGCCGATGAAACAGAAGCAGGCACAGGGTCCGGGCATGAGGCGGGCGATCCGCACATGTGGCTTGACCCGAATCTCGTCATCACGTATGTGGAAAACATCCGCGATGGATTGATTCAAGTTGACGCCGATGGTGCGGAAATATACCGAGCCAATGCGGATACTTATATTGCCCGTCTCAAAGACCTGAATGCATGGATTGTGGAGCAGGTTAACACCGTTCCTGCCGAAAGCCGATTGCTGGTGACCAATCACGAAGCGATGGGGTATTTTGCAGAACGCTATGGCTTTGAGGTTGTGGATACGATTTTGCCGAGTTTTAGCTCCGAAGCGAGTGCATCGGCACAGGAAATTGTCGCTGCTGTGGAAGCCATCAAGTCATCAGGCGCGCCAGCCATCTTCCTTGGCGAAGTGGAAAATTCAGATCTTGCGAATCAAATTGCATCTGAAACCGGCGTGAAGGTGGTGGATACCCTGTATCTTGAGTCTCTCACTGATGGCGATCCCGTGCCAACCTATATTGATATGATGAAGCATAATGTGACACAGATCGTGAAGGCTTTGAAGTAAGATAGAAGATAAATTAACACGTCGTAAAAGTAGAAAACAGACGTTTTGCTGAAAATCGAAAATCGTAAATCTAAAATCGTAAATCAAAATGACACATACCCCCCATCGCCTTGAAATTGAAAACGCCAGTATTGGATATGGCGAAAAAGTTGTCATGCGTGACTTGAGTTTTCAGGTTCCGCACGGTGCGCGTGTGGCTGTAGTAGGGCCCAACGGCGCCGGTAAATCCACTTTGTTTAAAGCCCTGGTCGGAATCCTGCCTTTGCAAAGCGGGCGGATCTTGATCCATGGTGAATCGCTTGGCACGCATAAGGATTGTGTGGCGTACATTCCGCAGCGCGAAGATGTGGACTGGCGATTCCCGGTTACGGTCAGTGATGTGGTCATGATGGGGCGTTTTGGTCAACTGGGATGGTTCCATCGCCCTTCGAAGATGGATAAACAACTTGTTCGCAAAAGCATGGAGCAAATGGGCATTGCAGATCTGGCGGAGCGTTCCATTGGTCAACTCTCCGGCGGGCAGCAGCAACGTGTTTTTTTGGCACGCGCGATCGCACAGGAGCCACATATCCTATTGATGGATGAGCCGTTCACCGGTGTGGATGTAACCACACAGGAAACCACGCTCAACCTGCTCGATCATTTGCGCAGCCAGCATGTGACAACCATTGTCTCCACACACGATCTTAATTTAGCCGCTTCGCGTTTTGACCTTGTACTTTTGATAAATCATAAACTTATTGCCTACGGCACGCCGCGGGAAGTTTTTGTCAGCGAAAATTTGGCGCAGGCTTTTGGAAACTCACTTCTCGTTATGGAAAACGGAATGATGCTGGTGGATGAATGCTGTCCGCCGGATGAAGAACATCACCAGCATGCGGAGGCGAAATGAACTGGCTGCTGGCACCCCTCGCGTATCAATTTATGCAGCGCGGACTGCTTGCTTCCGTCATTGTCGGTGTATTGTGCGCAGTGATGGGAACGTATGTTGTTTTGCGCGGCATGGCGTTTCTCGGGGATGCAATGGCACATGCCATTCTTCCGGGTGTTGCCATTGCCTATATCTTCAAGGGTGATCTATTGCTCGGCGCAGGAATTGCCGCCGTGGCAGTTGCTCTGGCTATCGGGTTATTCAGCAAAGACGGCGCGGTAAAAGAGGACACTGCCATCGGTATTTTGTTTGCGGCGGCGCTTTCGCTTGGCGTGGCATTGATCAGTTCCATGCAAACTTATGCGGTGGACTTGTCTCATATTTTGTTTGGCAATGTGCTGGGAGTAAGTCCTTCAGATCTTTGGATGATCGCAGGGTTGAGCCTGGCGATTCTGCTGACTGTGGGATTGCTCTTCAAGCCATTCCTCGTCATTTCGTTTGACCCGGTTCTCGCTGCGACCTTGCGCCTGCCAGCCGAACTATTGAGAAATCTAATGCTGGTGCTTTTAGCTCTGACGGTGGTGGTCTCTTTGCAGACTGTGGGTGTCAGCCTCGCCGCGGCCATGCTCGTGACTCCTGCTGCTACTGCATATTTGCTGACTCGGCGTTTATTTCCGATGATGCTGGTCTCGGCATTGATAGGAGCGTTGTCCTCCATTATCGGGTTGTATTTGAGCTATTACTTCAATATCGTTTCGGGGTCAGCCATTGTTTTGACAGCCACTTTATTTTTTCTGCTCGCGTTTTTATGGAAACGTATTCGTGGGACGTAGTACTTTTTGGTGAACGGGTTTATCCCCCTTAAGTTCATTGTGTAAATGGCTTCTCCCCATATAATGAAACTACTTATTCATACAACCCAAAGGAGAAATAAACCATGGCACTTATCGAAACTTCCATCAAGATCAATGCGACCCCCGAGAAGATCTTTTCCTACGTCTCAAGCCTGGACAGCTTAAAGAACCAGTATGTCGTTGGTGTCGAAGCGGACGGCCCGGTCAAACTGGGTACAAAGATCAAGACCAAGGTCAAAGCAATGAATGGCGTTGAAAATGTCATCACCTCTGAGGTGATCGCCTACGAAGTCAACAAATTGTTTGGAACCAAGACCTTTGCCGCCCCGCCGGCTTCAGATGTGGTCAGCACATACATCCTCGAAGCGGATGGCAGCGGCACAAAAGTGACCATGCAGACCGAAGCTGTCTTGGTGCCTGCAGGAATGCCCTCCATGCCTGGGATGGAAGATATGATGAAGAAGCAGATGGTTGCTGGGTATGAGGCAGCTCTGGCAGCCTTGAAAAAGAAATTGGAAGGATAAACAGGCTGAGGCGCAGAAAGAAGCGTTCTCTCGCGTTGAAATTCCATCCTCCCGTTGAAAATTCAAACGGGAGGATTTTTTTCTGTACGGTAGAATAGTCCCCATGCGAAATCAAAATAAAATTACCCTGGCTTTTTTGCTGATTCTGCTTGTTTCGGGGTGTTCCTCCGCCAATCCTACGGATGTGCCTTTGCTGCCGACGGAAACTCCCATGCCAACAAATACTCCGGCATTGCCAACCCAAACTCCCGCGCCTACGAACACTCCCGTCCCTGTGATGGAGCGCGCACAGTATAAGTTGAACACAACGATTGACTATGACGCGCATACTGTCAGCGTGGATGAGACGATTCTGTACCCGAATTTGACGGGTAATCAGTTGAATACTCTGGTGATTGCAATTGTCCCCAATCTTTGGCAGGACAGTTTCAGCCTGACCGGTATCGCTGTTGATGGGATACCGACTACAACGTATTCCATTGCAGGCCAGAGGCTCGATATTGCATTGTCTTCCTTTCTACCTGCGGGGAGTGTCATCGAAATTGGAATTCAATATACGCTTGCGCTTCCGTTCGCCGAGCAGGAAGACCCGGGCATCTCACGCCCGCGCATTTATGGATATACCTCGCGCCAGTTGAACCTCACCAACTGGTATCCGTTCGTTGTGCCTTTCATCAACGGTGAATGGGTTTTGCATGAGCCCTGGTATTATGGTGAACATCTTGTGTATGACGCGGCAGATTATGAGGTGACTGTCAAATTTGCTGACCCTGCAACGGCTCCCATCGTCGCCGCCAGCGGAGTACCTGAACAACAGGCTGATTCCACCCGTTACACGATCACCTCGGCGCGGACGTTTGCTCTCGCTGCCAGCCGCGAATTCCAAGTCTCCAGCACGCAGGTAGGTGATATCAACATCTCCAGTTATTATTTCCCCTTCAATCAGGCGGGCGGTCAGGCGGCGCTGCAAGCCACGGCAGAAGCGGTACAGGTTTTCGGTCAAAAATTTGGGCCATATCCGCATCAATCGCTTGCCATTGTAATGGGCGACTTCAATGACGGGATGGAATACTCTGCCTTCTTCTACCTTAGCAAGGACTTCTATAATTTGTATGACGGCACGCCCGCGAACTATCTCACCTTTGTAGCAGCGCATGAAACCGCGCATCAATGGTGGTTCGAGCAGGTTGCCAGCGACCAGGCGCTTCAGCCCTGGGTGGATGAGTCCCTTTGTGCATATTCCGAACGTATTTATTATGAAAGCGTCCATCCGGACCTGGTCAGTTGGTGGTGGACCTACCGCATTAATTTTTACGAGCCGCAGGGTTTTGTGGATATCCCAATATATGAAGGGCAGGGCTTCCGCCTATATACCAATGCAACATATTTTCAAGGCGCACACTTCCTTGAAAAACTTCGTGAACGCATTGGTGATGAAGCATTTTATGCTTTCCTCCAGGATTATCTCGTGCAGGGACGCGGCAAGATCGTCACTGCCAACGACTTCTTCCGCATTCTCAGCCAGCACACCGGTGCTGATTATTCCGACCTTGTACGCCAGTACTTCCAGAACATATACCAATGATCCGCTACATATTCCGTATCACAACCTATGCATTGATGATCGTATTTCTGTCTGCCTGCGCATCCCCAACTCCAACGCCGCAGCAGAATTTCGCTCCATTTATTCTTGTAACCCAGGACCCGAACGCATCGCCAACGCTTACGCCGTTTCAGCCTTCGGGCGAGATCAACACACTTCCTGCGACGTTTACCCAGGCACCACCAGCCACGGCAACAGCGACTATCACGTTGACTCCACCGCCGACCGCTTCACGCACTGCGCCTCCTCCCCCACCGGTAGCATTCCCTTTGGGGACAACGGGCTCTAATCCCTCAACATCGCCTTCGCCTTCAACATCGTCCCGCACAAATTACATCCTCTACTCAACTTTGGATTTTGCAGGCAAAACCGTCTCCACTGACCAGACGATTCGCTATTACAACAACACAGGCGTTTCCCTTTCAGAGATCGTGTTTTCCGTACAGCCGAATCGATACGGCAACGCTTTCATCCTGAATTCCATTTCACAGGACGGACTCTCTTTAACTTCATACTCGCTCAACGGTCAACGCATGACCGTGAGCCTGCCTCAGCCTTTGGCACCAGGTTCCGCTACGACCTTTGCCTTGAATTTCAAACTGAACATTCCTCAAAAGGCGGCTGACGGAGTCTTTGGGTATGACTTCAACCAGGTCAACCTTGTGGATTGGTATCCCTTCATTGTTCCGTATCAAGGCGGCTGGGTGTTATATGATCCCATGCCGTGGGGAGAGCACTTGGTTTATGATTCCTCCGATATTGAGTTGAATCTCAAAAAGGATTCGGATGTCACCATTGCAGCGGGCGCAACTCCCGACCAAAACGGCGATTGGACTCGCTACCGCATGTATGGGGCGCGCACCTTTGCCTTATCTGCCAGCGACGAATTTCTCGTCTCTGAATCAACCACCGGGAATGTTGTTATCCGTTCCTATTATTTTGACGGGTACAAAACGGGTGGAGACGGTATCTTAAATTTGGGCACGCAGGCGGTTGGAACATTCTCGGCGCAATTTGCCCCCTATCCGCATCAAACGCTTGCCATTGTCCAGTCTGATATGCATGATGGCATGGAATATGACGGGGTGGTCTTCCTCGCGACAGATTTTTACGGTCAATATACGGGTGGATCACGCGGAAATCTGGCGACGATCGGTGTGCACGAGATCGCACATCAATGGTGGTATGGACTGGTGGGCAATGATCAGGCGATTGAACCCTGGCTGGATGAAGCGCTGGCAATCTATAGTGAACGTATCTTTTACGAAAATAATTACCCGGCCAATATCAGTTGGTGGTGGCAATTCCGTGTGGACTATTTCAAGCCGAGCGGTTATGTGGATACCAGCATCTACAACGGTGGATCCTTCCGCTCCTACACGAACGCCGTCTATCTTAACGGCGCGCATTTTATGGACGACCTCCGCCAGCGAATGGGATATGGAAATTTCTCCAAATTCCTCAAGGAATATGCCAGGCGCTATTCCTATGGCCATGCCACTTCAGCGGATTTCTTTGCGCTGGCGCGTGAGATCATCAATGTGGATATCAGCGATCTAGTAGGAAATTATTTTGCAGGTTCGTATTGACCCGGATTTTGTCATTGCGAGGCGGTGTTAGTCCGCCTCGCAATGGTGGTAAGGAATTCCCATGAACCGACCCTACACATTTATCAACGTTGCCATGACGGCTGATGGAAAAATAGATACGTTTGAGAGAAAGGGGTCTGCCATTTCTTCCAAACGGGATAAAGAACGTGTGGATAAACTGCGCGCTGCGGCAGACGGAATCCTTGTCGGGGGGAAAACGCTTCTCGAAGAACAGCCCAAACTCACAGTTAAATCTGAGGCGCTGCGTGAAGAAAGAATCCAGCGTGGGGTATCGCCGAATCCCGTTAAAGTGGGAGTGGCCACCGTCGCGGATATTTCCCCCGACTCAGATTTTATTAAGGTAGGCCCTGCGCGAGTCGTAATATTTACAACTTCCCAAACATCTATAATGAAACTCAAGGGTTTGCGCGCGCTGGGTGTTGAGGTATTTGTGCACGAATCCCCGCGTGTTGACTTGAATAAGATGATGGTCGCGTTGAAACAGATCGGCGTGGATCATTTGATGGTGGAAGGCGGCGGGACGATAAATTTTGAGCTGATGCGCCTGGGTTTGGTGGATGAATTGATGATCTTTGTTGCGCCGATGGTCTTTGGAGGCGCACATGCCCCCACACTTGCGGACGGTCTCGGCCTCTCGCGTGATGCAGCCATCGGGATGAAATTGATCGATGTTGAAAAATGGGAAGATGGCGGGGTCTTCCTGCGATATAAATTTTCTTAAACACTTCCATTGTGTTTGAGCCTATAAAAGAGGAAACCATGTCTGGATTTACGCACGAACAAATTGAACTGCTTTTGGAAGAGGACTGCTGCCACGAGTGCGAGGGATACGGCGAAGATAAAATTTGCGTACACATTGAAGCGATCGCAGAATTGCCGTCACGTTTTGGCGATTTTCATATTGTCGCTTTTTCAAACAATAAGGATGGCAAAGAACATGTTGCCATCATCAAAGGCGAGGTGCTTGGCGCGGAGGATGTGCCTGTGCGTTTGCACTCCGAATGTCTGACGGGCGATGTGATCGGGTCATTGCGCTGTGATTGCCGCGACCAGCTTGAAGCCGCGTTGAAAAAGATCGGCGAAATGGACAATGGGGTTGTGTTGTATTTGCGCCAGGAAGGCCGCGGCATCGGCCTCACGAACAAGATCCGCGCCTACAGTTTGCAGGACGCAGGGCTTGATACCGTGGAAGCGAATCTTGCCCTCGGCTTCCGTGATGATGAACGCGATTATGCCGTTGCCGCGCACATGCTGCACTCATTGAAAATTCAATCCATTCAACTGATGACCAACAACCCGAAGAAGATCGACCAGCTTACCCTGCATGGTGTCAAGGTCAACAAACGCCTGCCGCATATTTTGCCGAGCAATGAACACAACCGTTTTTATCTCGAAACCAAAGCCGCCAAGTCTGGGCACATGATCGATTTTCGCGGCAAGGAACACCTGCCCGAACAAAGCGAACCTACCATTGTGCAGGGGATGAACGAGACGCAGATCAAAGCTTTATATGAATAAGACAGTTGTTATCACCGGTGCAACAGGTGCGCTTGGAAGTCTCGTCGCAAAAACGTTTGCCGGGCGCGGCGAAAATATCGTCCTGTTGGATCGCAATCAGGCAAGATTGGATTCCCTGACCGCAGATTTGAACCTGCCCTCGAACAGAATCCACGCCCAGGTCACTGACCTGCTCGATGCGCAGGCGCTTCACGACTCAGCCGAAGCGGTGCATTCCAAATTTGGCAGTGTCCACGCTTTGATCCACCTTGTTGGCGGATGGGTTGGCGGAAAGACCATCCCCGCATCATCACGCGATGATCTTGAATCCATGTTCAACCAGCATGTGTGGACAACATTCCATCTCTTCCAATCCTTTGCTCCGCATATCGCATCTACCGGCTGGGGACGGGTCATCATCGTCTCCAAGCCTGAGACGGTTAACCCTTCAGCGAAATCCGCAGTTTATACTGCCGCCAAATCTGCACAAGAGAGCTTGGCGCTGACGTTGGCAGAAGAATATAAAGACAACGGTTTGACCGCGAACATCATTCATGTAAAGGCAATTGACGTTAAAGGCGAGGGAAAGGGGACATCCCCGGCGGAAATCGTTTCAGCCATGCTATACCTGTTTTCGGAAGAAGCAGACAAAGTCAATGGGATGCGGATTCCGCTGTATAAATAGAAAAGACCCTAATCAAGCAAGGACAAAACGCCACAGAGAATTTCGTGTCTCTGTGGCGTTTTGTCCTTTGAAGCGGGAAGCATTGCATAGGTCAAAAAGGACAATTCCACTGTAAATTTGAGGCTTTTCCATAAAACTCGGCTTAGGTATTGACTTATATGGAAAATATATTAGAATTGTATTAGCCCTTTCATTTTTGAAAGCTGGCTGTAAGTTGTTTGCAAGGATTTTTTTTACCTTTGTTTAAAAATGTATTTTGTAATGAAAATGCAATCTTGTTTTAAAAAAAACAGGCTTGCAGCCTAATAAGTTAAGTATTGAGGATTGTAGACTATGAAAAGCAGAGTTCAACAATTGGCAGAAAGAATCGGCATGACCTACGATGAATTTATTGGCGAAATGCGAAAAAGGGGCTGCAGCGAACCGACCGCCATCAAAATCTGGAACGGCGAGTACGAGAATTTTGATAACTATGACGATAACAACATCCAGTTGAGCAATTTACGCAAAGCGGCGGCAGTATTAACGGTGGGTACAGGCACACTTATTCCGGACTAGGTATCTTTCCTGAAAAATCAGGCGTAATTTTGTCTTCTTCCATGAATAAAGAAAAGCGAGGAAAAGGGAAATGAAACATCAATGGATTACCAAAGTTTTATCAGCAGTATTGATTGTGATGCTGGCTGTGGCAGCGCTACCGGCTATGTCAGCGAAGGCAGCGATTACAGGTTGGTTTTCGCCAACAGCTGTCCAATCCTCGCAGTGGGTAAATGCAACAGACGCCTTTTCATCTAATAATACACGAGCAAGCGAAGGCAGTGATGGCGATGAGGTCATCTATAACGGATTTGGAATTACCATTCCTGCTGGGAATGTGATTAATGGTATTGAGGTTAGTCTTGAGGGATATACAGACAATTCAAGAGACGTTGACGTTGATCTTTCCTGGACAGGTACTGGAAATAATTGGACTAATAATCAATTTGTAAACTTTACCAATAATAGTTCAGGTGATGAGACTTTTATCGTTGGCGGGCCAACAGATACTTGGGGCAGGAACTGGACAATTGCCGAAGCGGGTGTTTTACGTGTACGAATAACCACAGATAATGATAATGGTAC
>JAEURE010000053.1:0-6414 GCA_016789485.1 Anaerolineales bacterium
GTGCTGGCGATCGTTGCAGCATACGGTCGCTTTACAATGTCATAATCAATAAAAATTAGGAGATATAAAAAAATAACGTTACAATTATCGGAGCAGGAAATATGGGACGCGGCATCGGAACCCGCGCAGTCGCTGGCGGTCACTCGGTCACTTTTGTGGATGCGAATCCCGAGGTGGCTGAAAAGGCGGCTGCAGATGTGAAGGCGGCCGCCAAAAAGGGTGCCGCAGTTTCGGCTGCAAGCCTTGGCGAAGCGGTTCTCGGCGATGTGGTCGTGCTTGCCGTTTGGTATGGCACCAATATCGAGATCGCAAAACAGCTCGGTGTAAAGCTCGCTGGCAAGGTCGTTGTGGATATTGCCAACCCGTTGAATTCCACCTACGATGGTCTCGCCACTGCGCCCGATTCTTCCTCTGCTGAAGATCTGGCCAAAGCAATTGCTTCGGGTGCAAAAGTTGTCAAGGCTTTCAATACCACCTTTGCAGGGAATCTCGTCGCTGGTGAAGCTGGCGGACAAAAACTTGATGTCTTCATCGCCGGTGATGACGCCGATGCGAAGAACAAGGTCGCTCAATTGGTGGCGGATGGCGGCATGCGAGCCATTGACGCAGGTCCGTTACACCGCGCACGCCAGATCGAAGGCATGCAATTGCTGCACATCACCTTGCAAGGAATCCTTGGCACCAATTGGGGCAGTGCTTTGAAGATTCTTGGATAGAAAGTTTTACGCTTCAAAGAGCAGGGCTTACGCTGCATGAATTTGCGTAAGCCCTGAAAGAAATAAAATCTGTGATGACGTTGTCTAACAAAAGACGATTTCCCTTACAGATAAGAAGAGAGAAAGAATGAATACACAAACAAACTTCCCCGCGAAACAGGATTTTTCGATTCATCCCGCCACGACACTTGGCCATGTCTCGTTGACAGTTGCCAATCTGGAGAATCAACTCCTGTTCTATCAGCAGGTGCTCGGATTCAAACTTCACTGGCGCGAAGGCAGCAAGGCAGGTCTTGGCGCGGGCGGTGTGGATCTGCTCCTGCTTAACGAAGTTCCGAACCTGAAGAAATATCGCAGTGTGACGGGTTTGTATCACTTTGCAGTGCTCTTCCCGAACCGCCGCGAACTTGCGATTGCCCTGGCGCGTTTGTATGCGTTGAAATACCGCAACCATCCCACAGACCACATCATGACCAAAACCACCTACCTCGATGACCCCGAAGGCAACGGCATTGAACTGTACGCCGAGTCCCCGGAGGATGGCACGTGGACAATGAAGGATGGCAAATACGAGACCCGCCGCGCTGACGGTTCATGGAGCGACGGCCGCGAGCCATTGGATGTCGAAGCTCTGTTCAAGCATCTTAAGGAAGACGACAAGCTGGATGTTCCCATCCCGCCTGAAACGAAAGTTGGACACATCCATCTGCATGTTCGGGATATTCCCGAAGCGCTGGATTTTTATCACGGCATCATCGGCTTTGACGTGATGGGGCACGCAAAGGATTTTCAAATGGCATTTGTCTCTGCAGGCGGCTATCATCATCACATTGGGCTGAATACCTGGCAGGGAACAGGTGCGCCTCCTCCCCCCGCCGACGCAGTTGGTCTGCGCCATTTCACCGTGGACTTTCCCAATCAACAAAGCCTGGACGAGGTCGTTGCCCGGGTCGATGCAGCAGGCATCCCGTCGAATAGAACCGAGGATGGTATTCTGCTCCACGATCCCTCCCAGAACGGTGTCGTATTAAGAACAAAGTAACAGCACAGCGAAGCCGAGTCACAGATTGTTTTAATTTCCCTATGCTATAATGAATTTGTACGGAATACCAACGTCTCATGGGGATGACAGGCTTCGACGGGAGAGGCTGGTTCCGGAATGCGAGCCGAGCGCGCACCGACCTCGATAAATCAGTGCAAACTTTAAGTGCCAACCGCACTTCATACGCTGCTATGCCCCTCGCCGCCTAAGGTGAGTGCGTAACAGTTGACATCTTAGGATGTCACGTCCGCCGGCACCGTTCTTTACCGGGTGACGGACCGGGCGAAACAAAGGTAGAGTGCCGCACGTGATTCTGCTAATCGTGCGAAAGACCAAGCAGATGGTCACAGAGTTACCTGTCCGCCGAGATCTCTGTGATGACTAACTTCGGCAGACTACGCTCGTAGATTTCCGAGGGTCGAATCTTTCGGACGCGGGTTCAATTCCCGCCATCTCCACAAAAATAAAAATCCAGCAATTTGCTGGATTTTTATTTTAACTATATCCTTGACAAATATATCCGTAGCGGATATATTAAGTGCATGGTCATATCTGCTCCACCACTTACGCCTGCGGTCTTTCATATATTATTTGCCCTTTCTACTGGGGAACGCCATGGCTATGGAATCATGAAACAAGTCGAAAAAGACTCTCAAGGAAAAGTCAACATGGGCGCAGGGACTTTGTATGGGTCATTAAAGCGAATGCTTGATTCAGGTTTGGTTAAAGAAAGTGATAAAAGAGTCGATCCAAAAATGGACGACGAGAGGCGGATTTATTATCAAATTACTGCTAAAGGCAAAAAAGCACTTGAAGCCGAACTTGAAAGATATAAACATATTGTTTCAGTTGCAAAAGAACGAAAACTTTTTCCAAACACCTATGCAATCTAAAAATGTATTTTATTTTCTCTACAAAAAGTTAATTACTCTTTATCCAAAAAGATTCAAAGAACAATTTAGTGAATCTATGCTTCAAACTTTTAATGACCTTTATAAAGAAAATCAAAATACAAATCAATCATCATTCAAATTCATCACGTGGACATTTTTTGAAACCACCATAGGAATTATTCAAGAGCATCTATTGTACGGAGGCATCATGCAAACCATAAAAAGATTTGGCTTATCAGCATTAATTAGTTTTCTTCTTATTCTCCCATTTGCCGTCATGGAAATTGTTAACAGACGAAACTACAATGAAGATTTTCCATTTGCATTATTTTCCTTCTTATGGTTTAACCTCTTTACGGTTACTTTAATCTTATTACCCATTGCGCTAAACAAATGGATAAAACAAAACAACACAAAATCAAATCTTGAACAAAAACAAACATTACTCACAAACCCAAAATCTTCTTTGATAATTAGTGCTATGCTTATTTTGTTCATCACCGTTCCCTCATTGTTGTCTTTTATTGGTTTAATTCCTAGTGAAACAAGTGGCGAATCTATTTTTGTATTTGGAATTCAAGTACCAAGTATATTCATCGCCTTTGTATTTTATTTGTTCCCAATCATGGCAGCCTATATAGCAAGCACACCAATTGTCAGAACCTTACAATCGGGCGGTAGCCTATTTGCACATCCAATTCATTTAGTGATTGTCGTTGTCATTTCATTTTTATTTACGGCAGGTACCATCAGTTTTATCATAGACCAATTGCCCTGTTTTATGGGTGTTCAATTCTGCGATTAAGTAGATTGTGTTATAAAAAGGGGCATGAAAAAATATATTCTTATTGGATGTTACATCCTCATCACTGCCTGCAATATGGGGACTCCCGCCCCAGAGATCGAATCCACGCCCACGGCAACGCTTCTTCCTCTGCCGATTCCTGCTACTGAAACCCCAACCATTCCTCCACTCCCAACAGATACCCCAACCCTTGCGCCGCCCCCGCGCTTTTTCACAGACGAATTTGATGTGCCATCAGATTTTTGGGAATTCCAGCAAGCTGGCGGGAACGGCACCCCAGCGGCAGCTATTGAAAATGGCGCGCTTCGGATTGATATCCCGCTTGCCGATACCTGGTATCTTGGCGCCTATAATGCATATACTTATTCAAATGTAACAGTTCGTGTAAAGATTTCGGCCAGCGCCGCTGGCTCCATGGGATTGATTTGCCGTTATGACGTATCAAAAGGATGGTTTGAATTCAACATCGACAGCAGCGGAACTTACAGTCTGCTGCTTGGACAATGGCTTGCTCCCGGCGTCTCAAAATATATCCCCATCATTTCAGACGGGAGCAGCCTGCTTAATGTCGACAATGTAAACTCTGAAATAGGACTCTCCTGTCAGGAAAACACCCTGAGTTTATACGCAAACGAAACCCTAATTCGGCGGTTGGATGTCACCAACTATGGTCTTACGGAAGGGTATGTTGGTATTTCCGCTGCTTCTTTTGCAGAGCCAACCACAGCCTTCTTTGAATGGTTGAAGATCAGCGAGGAATAGCGAGCCTGTTGTAATTGGGTATCCTCTTTGCTATACTGATTTCAAGAAAGAGAGGACATATTCCAATGAAAAAGTCGTTGCATCCGTTCCTGTTTTTTGTATCTATGCTGATCTTGATAAGCCTGGCTTGTTCTTCGCTGTCTGGGGGTTCGGCACCCGTCCAGGATACCGTGATTGAGAATTCCCCCGTTCCAGTAGTTCCCACCAATCCCCCTCCACCTACTCAAAAACCTGCGGATATCCCTCTGCCAACAGCTACAGTTGTGCCGCCAACCGTGGGTCCCCAGAAGTTCTTCGTTGAGGAGTTTGGCGCAAACTCAGACCAATCCAACTGGGTCTATTATTCTCTGGGTTCCGGGAGTGACTCCAATTTGAGCATTGAACCATCAGATGATGGACTGCTTTTTGATCTTGGGGATGAAAATTTGTATGTGTATTATATATATGATGTATTAAAGTACAACGATACGAAACTCACGCTGGTCGCTGAAAACCAGGGCGTGAACAATAATAATGTCAGCCTTGTATGCAGGTTTAATGCCGACGAAGGCCAATGGTACGAGTACAGTTTCGAGAGCGGAGGAGTTTGGTACTTGTATGCTTATGATGACGGTTACAATGTGATTGATAACGGCGGTTCCAATGATTTGAAGCAGGGAAAGGCTGTCAACGAATACGGCATGACCTGCAAAGACAACGTCATCACAATGTATATTAATGGCAAGATGTTGAAGTCCTATACGGACAGGAGCTATAACTTTGGCGAGGGCCAGGTCGGCTTTAATATTTCATCCCTTAACGTCCTGCCAGTGATCGTGAATGTGCAGTCATTTGATATTGCTGAACCATAAAAATCCATCCTTCAAAAAGAGCCGTTCCCGAATAGCGGGAGCGGCTCTTTTTGATTAAAAACCTATGTGTCGTTAACAGAATTCTTGCACTAATCGTTTAATATTGGAACATTGAATACCATCAGTTAGGAGTTCTAATATGGGCAAAATCATAGGAATTGACCTCGGTACCACAAACAGTGTTGTCTCCGTCATGGAGGGGGGTTCTGCCACGGTGATTACCACTGCGGAAGGCGGACGTTTATGTCCGTCTGTTGTAGCGTTCAACAAAAACGGCGAACGCATGGTGGGGCAGACCGCCAAACGCCAGGCCGTTGTGAATGCAGATAACACCATCTATTCCATCAAACGATTCATTGGACGACATTTCAATGAAACAAGTTCGGAACGCGGCATGGTCCCTTATCAGGTAATGGAGGGGCCGACTGGCGATGTGCGTGTGAAAGTGCCTGTGACAGGCAAGGAATATTCCCCGCAGGAAATTAGCGCAATGATATTGGGCAAGCTAAAGTCAGATGCGGAAGCGTATTTGGGCGAAGCCGTCACTCAGGCAGTTATCACCGTCCCTGCTTATTTCAACGACAGCCAGCGTCAGGCAACAAAAGATGCGGGCCGCATTGCAGGCTTGGAAGTACTGCGCATCATCAACGAACCAACCGCTTCCGCCCTCGCTTATGGGCTGGATAAGAAAAAGAATGAAACGATCCTCGTCTTTGACCTGGGCGGCGGTACGTTCGACGTATCCGTCCTCGAAGTTGGCGAAGGCGTGATCGAAGTGAAGTCCACGAACGGCGATACGCATCTCGGCGGCGATGATTGGGATCAGAAGATCACCAATTGGGCAGCGGATGAATTCAAGAAAGATCAGGGCATTGACCTGCGCCAGGACCGCCAGGCCTTACAGCGTTTGCGCGAAGCCGCCGAAAAGGCAAAGATCGAACTTTCCACAGTGATGGAGACGGAAATCAACCTGCCTTATATCACAGCCGATGCCAGCGGGCCGAAACATCTACAATTGAAACTCAGCCGCGCGAAATTCGAGCAAATGACCGAAGACCTGCTGCAGCGTTGCCGTACTCCATTTGAAGCCGCACTCAAAGATGCAGGCATGGATGCTGGCAAACTCGATGAAGTTGTTTTGGTCGGTGGTTCCTCACGCATGCCTATGGTTCAGGAATTAGTCCGCAAGCTTACGAACGGCAAGGAACCGAATAAGGGTGTGAATCCTGATGAGGTGGTTGCCATTGGCGCGGCTATTCAAGGCGGCGTGCTTGGCGGTGAAGTCAAAGATATTTTGCTGCTCGATGTAACCCCGCTTTCCCTCGGCGTGGAAACCATGGGCAGT
>JAEURE010000053.1:6424-11514 GCA_016789485.1 Anaerolineales bacterium
ATTCCTGTCCGCAAGACGGAAGTGTATTCCACAGCGGCAGATAACCAGACTGCGGTTGACATCCACGTGTTGCAGGGTGAACGCCCGATGGCAAATGACAACATGAGCCTTGGCAGATTCCGCCTCGATGGAATTCCACCGGCTCCGCGCGGCATCCCGCAAGTGGAAGTGACCTTTGATATCGATGCCAACGGCATTTTACACGTCACTGCAAAGGATAAGGCTTCCGGCAAAGAACAAAAGGTGACCATCACTGCATCCACCAACCTGAATAAGAATGACATTGACCGCATGGTGCAGGAAGCCCGCCAGAACGAAAGCGCGGACAAGAAGCGCCGCGAAGTGATCGAAGTCAAGAACACTGCGGATAACCTGAGCTATCAGATCGAGAAATCGTTGCGCGAACTTGGCGACAAGGTTCCTGCCGCTGAAAGAAGCTCCATCGAAGCTAAAGTCGGTGAATTGAAGCAGGCCGCACAAGGCGAAGACGTGGATAGAATCAAGAAGCTGACTGAAGAATTGCAGAATACCTTCCACGCGCTCAGCCAGCAGATGTATGCGCAGGGACAGGGGCAGCCTCAACCTGAAGGCGGACCTTCTACTGGTCCACAAGATGGCGATGTGATCGACGGCGAAGTGAAAGAATAAAACTGCCTGTCCCGAAAAACGAAAGTAAATAAAAAGTTCTCCCGTGTAGTTTCTCACGGGAGAACTTTTTTGTTTAAGAACCTGAGCGTATCAAGGCTTGAAATTTGTCTTCTTGGAAATACACGTGCCTTTTTGACCTTTCTCAGTGCAAAGAGTAACAATGGCGCGGAAGTTGTGACCCGTTGGGTTGTAGTCGAATTGCGGCGAACTGATGATGAAGCTGTCATCAGGGTTAAGGACGTCCTTCGTGGCTGATTTCAGGCAGCCATCCAGGTTGGTAAAGCCATCGGCGTAGGAGGTCAATTCCACTTCGGTGACCTGATCCTTTATTTCGATGGTCACGGACTTGAATGACAGCGCGCCTGTATTCTTCACCCGCAGATCCATCCACCAGCCGGAGCATGTGTCGGCGTTGTTGAATTCGAGGTCAAAGGCTGGGGCAGGGGTTGGTGTCATGGTCGGCGTGGGAGTGGGCGGGGGCGTAAGAACAGGCAGGAGCAAGGGCGAGCCGCTAATGGTCGCATATTCTCCCCATGCCCAGCAGAATTCCGCGCCCGAGTCTGGGTTGCGGATGTACCAATAGCGGTTCGTGGGGTCGCGTCCATACACTTCCGCGATCTCGCCGACCAGCAAGGCACCTTGCAACCCGTATACTCGGCCTGGCCCGCTGCGGCAATTGGTTGGGACAGAGACGCTCATCAACGGTACGACTGAGGTGGCCGTAAAGATGGGAAGCGGTGTAAATGTAAGTGTGGGGGAGGCAGTGACGACGGGCGCTTCGGAGGTGACGGTGAATGTAAAAGTTGGGGTGGGCAGGATTTCCAATGTTGCAGAGGGCAATACTTGCTGGGCATTTTGCGTCAACCCTGCGATGACAGTTTGTGCGGCGGCGGTGCTGATCGTGCCTGTATCCTGCACGGGGATGGCTGGGATCGCGCAGGCAAGGCTGGCAGCTAGTAAAAATGTCAATGATAAATAAGTTCGGCGAGAGTGTGACATATTGAGCTCCTTCTTATTGCAAAAAATAGATGCTCTCCTTGAGACGAAAAATCCACCTCACTGGTTCCGCTGATCGATTTTATACCCCTTCGCCGCCAAGTCCTCAATCAAAGGGGAAAACAATTGTTTCAACACACAATTGACCGAATGGCGTGCATGTGCCTTCGATCATAAACCTGCATATTCTGTACCCATGAAATAAAAATCCTCCTGCGCAAATTGTAGACAGAAGGATTTTCATTTAAAGTGTGAATTCTTAAGGCTTGAAATTGAGTTTTCTGGTAACACATCCGTCCGTCCAGCCTTTTTCGACGCAAAGCGTGATAAAGGCGCGGAATTGATGTCCTTTGGGGTTGTCAGCAAATTGCGGTGAACTGATGATGAAAGTATCACCCGGCTTGATCGTATCCCTTGTGTCGCTTATTGAGCAGCCATTCAACTCTGTAAAGGCATCCGCATTGGCGGTTAATTCCACTTCTTTTGTCTCATCCTTTATCACTATCGCCATAGACTTGAAAGGTTGAGAGCTTGTATTTCTTATCTGAATCTTCATCCGCCAGCCAGTGCATTTGACATAGCCTATAAATTCCATGTCAAAGGATGGGACGGGCGTTGGCGTGAGAGTCTGCGAGGGGGTGGGCGGCGGCATAAGGACAGGCAGCACCAAAAGCGAGTCGCTGAGGGTGGCAAACTTTCCCCAGACCCAGCAGAATTCCACGCCCGCATCCGGGTTGCGGACGTATATATACTCACTTGTCGGATCGCGCCCATATGCTTCTGTAGTTTCGCCGACCAGCAAGGCGCCTACATCTTCATAAGCTTTGCCTGGGCCTCTGCGGCAGTTGGTGGGGGCAGAGACGCTGATCTGTTGAGCGATAAGTGTTGAAGTAACCTCAGGAAGGATTGAATAGGGTGTAAATGTAAGGGATGGCGTGATCGTGGATTCGAGAATAAGCGGAATGGAAGTAACAGTGGGCGTGAATGTGAGTGTTGGCAGCATTTCAAATGTAGCCGAGGGGACTTCCCGCAAACCAGCAAGCGCAGTTTGTGCGGCGGCGGTGCTGACCTCGTTTGTGTTGGATGCGGGAATGGAAGGGATGGCGCAAGCGAGGCTGGCGGCGAAAAGCAATGCTAGTATTAAATGATTTCGACCAGAGGTGATCATGTTGAAGTCCTTTTCTCGTTAGTCCATGACTGATCTTAGTATGATCTGCAGCGAGTCCTTCGACTACGAGCGGGAAACAACACCCACTCCTAGTCGAAGTTTAAGTGCGTAAGGTGAGCTATCCAGATGGATCTTGTTTACAAGTTCCAGACCAGCCAGCCTTTGTTCAACCATTTCTTCCGCAGGTCAATTTTATACCCCTTCGCCGCCAAATTCTCCAGCGAAGTCGAAAACCATTGTTTCAAGCCAAACGTTTTTGCGGGGGATGTTTGCGCGGCGGAGCGCTTCCATGCTTCCATGAATTCATAAATGGGCTCGCCCGCCACCACATGATGGATGTGATTCTTCGGCAGTACGGCCTGGAAGTCGGTGATGTCGAAGCCGAGGCGGAAGTTGGTGCTGAAGACCAGCGCTTCCATTTTCCATTTTCTTTCGGGGGTCATGCGTGCAAGGTTGGCGACCCATATCTGCCCGAACGGTGTGGATGTGCCTTCGATCATCAAGCCGCCAGGCAGAACATATTCCGCGAGACGTTCGTACGATGGAGCGAAATCAACTTCTTCATATTGACGCAGGACGTTAAACGCACGGATCAACCTCACGCTTTCGCCTGCTTGCAAAGGCAAATTAAACCCGCCCAGCCGAAAGTGTGTGCGCTCGTCCGCGTAGGGGAGCGCCGCATCGACACGTTCCTTATCAATTTCCACGCCGAGGATGGGGAGATTGGGATTGAGGCGCCGAAAGCGCTCGGCACTTTCGAGGGTGGTGCGAGGATCGAACCCATAGCCAAGGTCAATGAAGAATGAATCAGCGAACAGGCCATCGGTCCGCGTGAGAAGCGACGGCTCATAGAGCAGGATAAAGTTATCGACCCGTCTCAGCCTGTTCGAGGCCGTCTTCCCACGGGTGACTTGTCCCACTGGCTTTTTGCTTGATGTAATTTTCATTCAGGTTGATTATACAAGCAGGATGGGAGCTAGTGTGGAGCTCGATGCGGGCCACTGTGGAGCCACTGTGGAGCTACTGTGGAGACACTGTGGAGGAACACTGGAGGGTAAAAGGGGGAAAGTGGGAGTGAAAAGTAGAAAGTGGTTGTACAATTGGCGGGTGGAAAGTCGAAGGTTGAAGGTCGGTTGAGATAAAGGGCAGGCAGCCATGGCGAAAAAAGACGGTTCGAAACAATCCAAAGGCAAACAAACTGTATCCAGGGGTATTGGCATTGGCGGGAATGTAGAGAAGAGTGTAGTTGTTGATGGTAATAACAACACGATCCATGTCAATTACTATGAAGCTGTTTCAGCCAATACGAAACAAAACGACCCCGATTACTGGAATCTCAAACATCCCTACCCCATGCCTCCCAATTTCACAGGACGCCTGGCAGAACGCGCCATGCTCACTCAATGGCTTAACGAAGACAAAGAAAATCATCTTTTTATTCTTCGTGCCCTTGGCGGATTTGGAAAATCTGCGCTTTCATGGCAATGGATAACCCACGATGTGAATCCCGAAGCATGGACGAAGGTTGTCTTCTGGTCTTTTTACGAAGGCGACGCGAGTTTCGAGAACTTTATTGAGGAAACTCTCAAGTATCTCAAACAGGATGTGCCAGAAAACAAACGTGAACAGGTAGATGAATTGCTCAAAGCCCTACAGTCTCAAAAGGTGTTGCTTATCATGGATGGCTTTGAACGGCTTCTGCGCGCGTATGGGAACATGAATGCTTCTCATCAAAGTGACGAAGATAAAAAGCGGGAAGATACAGATCGCGATTGTGTGAATCTCAATACTGAGCATTTCTTAAGAAGCATTTGTTCCATGCCCGATATGAAGAGCAGAGCCTTGATGACCACGCGCATGACTCCGCGTGCTCTCGAAAAGTTTGGGCAGTGTATTCAAGGCTGTCACGAAGAAGAACTCAAAGCCATGCACAAGGACGATGCCATCGCATTTTTCAGGGCGCAAGGTGTTCAAAAGGGAACCAATCACGAAATTGAAGAGGTGTGCAGATCGTACGGGTTTCACCCCCTGAGCCTGCGCTTATTAGCTGGACATATCATGAGCGACTTCAAACATGCTGGTGATATTGTAGTTGCCCAAAAACTAAACGTGAGCGGCGATATAGCAGATCATCAAAACCATATTCTTGAAGTTTCATACAATGGACTTTCGTTCCCCCAACAAAAATTACTCAGTACGATAGCATGTTTTCGTTCTTCCACAAAACTTGATACATTGGAATCGATCACTGAAAACAAGGAAACATTAGAAAACGACC
>JAEURE010000054.1 GCA_016789485.1 Anaerolineales bacterium
TACGTGCCATTCTTGACGAATATGACGGTGATCGGATGCTCGTCGGCGAAGACGATAACATTGATTACATGGGAAATGGCAGGGATGAATTGCATCTTGTCTTCAATTTCCCGTTGATGAGAACTGAAAAACTTACACCCGAACATATTCGAAAAAATCAAACCGAAAGGCTGTCCAGCCTGCAGGCTTTATCGGCAGAAAAGGGCTGGCCCTGCAACACGCTGGGCAATCACGATTGTTCCCGCATCTATACCCGCTTTGGTAGTAAACTGCACGGGCCTGAACTCGCTCGATTGCACGCCGCTCTTGTCTTAACCTTGAAAGGCACACCATTCCTCTACAACGGTGAAGAGATCGGCATGACAGATCACCAGCTAACTGAGATTTCGCAGGTGAAAGATACGATGGGCACCTGGTATTACCATACCATCGTTACAGAAATGGGAGTTCATCCCGATGAAGCGATGGTGCGTACCGCCGAAATGACGCGTGACAAAAACCGCACACCCATGCAATGGTCCAACAGCCCGAATGCGGGTTTCTCTCCCAAGGATGTAAGTACCTGGCTGCCAATTAACCAAAACTTCAAAGAAGGGATCAACGTCCACGACCAGGAAAAGAATCCAAGCTCCCTGCTTAATTACTATAAACACCTGCTGCGAATTCGCAAAGTGTCTTCTGCCTTGAAAGAGGGGGAATATATCCCCTTACAAAATACTACAAACGAATATTTTGCCTTCCTGCGTCAATCGGCTGAACAGGCAGTTTTAGTCGTATTGAATTTTTCTGAGGACACACTCGAAATGGACTTCTCCGATGTGAACGAAGTCAAGGATGCGAAGTTGAAACCCATCTTCTCCAGTGCGGAAAGAAGAAATGGTGAGACCACGCCAAAGTTCAAGGTCAGCCCGTTCGAAGCGTTCATTGCGGAAGTGATTCGTGAGTGAGAACAAGACCAATCCCAAAATGTTCGCCACGCTTTGCGGACGTGTCTACCGTGATGCCGACCCAAAGTATTTCCCGTCCGCTGAGCATCGTGGACGCACTCTTCTCTTTTGCACGGGCGCTTGTCTGGGCGCCTTCCTCGCAGACCCTGATATTTTCTGCAAAGTGCACCGTAATTCAGAGAAAACAATTTCAAGAGTGAAAACCGAAGCTCAAAGTTTTATTGGTAAGTGGAGAAAAGATGATCCTTCCGAGCAAGTCAATTCAGTATGATAGATATGAATTCAAAAAATGGGAGCATTTCAAAGCTGAAACCATCGTTGAGACTCCTGTTTCGTTAACGGTGAACGGTCAGGTGTGGATTACGTTCATGTGCACGCCTATTCACCTGGAAGCCTTGTCTGTGGGGTTTCTTTTTAACGAAGGCGTCATCCAAGGTATGGATGAGGTGGCAGACGCGCGCGTATGTGAGCACGGCGACAACGTGGATGTGTGGCTGAATCACGATGCGGAGCAGCCGACAAACTGGCGCAGAACATCAGGCTGTACAGGCGGCGTGACAGCTGTTGACTTGTTAGCAAAGCCAAATGTCAGTTTTGGAAAGAACAAGCTCAAGGTCATGCCAGAGGCGATTATGGATCTGGTAGAAAAGTTATTTGAGTCGCAGGAACTTTATCGTGATACAGGCGGCGTGCATACATCCGCATTATGTGACGGTGAAAAAGTCTTGGTCGCCGCCGATGATATCGGCAGGCATAACACCCTGGACAAGATCGCAGGGCTGTGTTTGATGAAAAACATCTGGCCCGAAAACCGCATCCTCATTACAACAGGACGCATCAGTTCTGAGATGCTTCAAAAAGCCGCTGCGCTCAACACACCGATCTTGATCTCGCGCACTTCCCCATCATCGCTTTCAATTGAAATGGCGGAACGATATGGAATTACGTTGATCGGCTATGCAAGAAAACACCGTTTCAATGTTTATTCGAACGCACAGAGAGTAGGTTTGTAAGACAACCAAGCCGCTTCTAACGAAGCGGTTTTTTCTGTTATACTTGATTGTGAAATTTGTCACGAAACAGACGGGACATACATCTCCGTAAAGCATGAGTAATGAAACTTACCAAAACAGATAAGGTAGAGAATAATTTAATTGCAGTCTTATTAATGGCAACCATTGAAACACCGAAAGGAAATTTCTTTATATGAAGCTGATCGAGATCGTCAAATTAGTGGAAGGCACAATCCTCACCCCTGAACTCAATTTTAATATCAACATCCATGGCGGATATGGCGCTGATTTAATGAGTGATGTACTGGCAGCCAGCCAGCCCAATGCGGCTTTATTGACCGGACTCACCAACCCGCAAGTGGTACGCACTGCCCAAATGGCAGATTTTCGAGCCATCATTTTTGTACGCGGCAAACAGCCGCAACGCGAGACACTCGAACTTGCCAATCAGGAAAAAATGCCGCTGATCACCAGCCCGCTTGGAATGTTCGAATTATGCGGACGACTGCACAAAGCCGGCCTGCCAAGCTTTGAATCAAATGCCTCCGAATAGAATTCGCACCGAGCAGGAAATTCATGGACGGCATGGTCGCCCCATCACAGACCAGGATGCCCATGAGATCAACCGCGTGGAGGAACTATCCTACGATCTAAAAATCCACGAGGTGATGTCTAAGAATTTACATACAGCCAGTCCTGAGATCTCACTATCGGATGTGTTAAAAATATTACGCATCAATCGGATTTCAGGAGTCCCTGTTGTTGAAGACGATAAACTGGTCGGCGTGATAAGTATTGAAGACATCGTGCGCGCAATGCAGAACAATGATTTGACGGAAACCGTCGCGCAATACATGACCCGCGAACTTGTCACCGTTGCCAGCTACGACTCCATCGTTAAAGCCATGCAGACCTTTACCGAGAGACACGTGGGACGCCTGCCTGTGGTGAACGAAGAAAAAAAGCTGGTGGGAATGATCACCAAGGGTGACATCACCCGCGGTATCTTGGTGGCACTTCAAAAAGACTACAAAGAAGAAGAAGTGCGCCGCTACAGAGCCAGTCATCTTTTTGAAGACATTGTTTCCGATCGCACCACTCTTGTGTTGCGCTACAACATTAAATCCCAGAACTTCACACATGGCGGGACAGCCTCCAGCCATATCAAACGCGCCTTGCTGCGCCTTGGGGCGGATGCACAAATCGCCCGCCGCTGCGGCATCGCAGTGTACGAAGCTGAAATGAATCTCATCATCCACACTACACACGGCGGAATTCTAAAACTGGAAGTGGAGCCGCACCGCATTACGATGTCCACAACGGATGATGGGCCAGGCATTCCTGATGTGGAACAAGTCCTCCAGCCAGGTTATTCCACCGCCACCGATCAGGTCCGTGAAATGGGATTCGGCGCAGGCATGGGCCTGGTTAACATCAAACGCTGTGTGGACAGCATGGATCTCGAATCAACTGTCGGCAAAGGCACCAAACTTGTCATGCGGATCCATATCCCAACCGAAAATTTAAGTGGACGTAAAGAGGAATAAACCATGAACCTTCAACAGATCATTGAACGCCTCGATCTCAAACTGCTAACTGATTCGCGCGATCTCACATCCATCCGCCCTGCAGGCGGATACACCTCTGATCTACTTTCCTGCGTGATGGCTGGAGCAAAAAGCAAATACATCTGGGTCACTTTGCAGGCGCATTTGAATATTGTCGCCGTTGCGGCTTTGCTGGACGTGGCAGCTGTCATCATCACCGAGAATGCACAGCCCGACTCGACCACGATCGCCAAAGCCAACGAACAGGGAGTTGTCCTGCTCTCAACTTCCATGCCAAACTTTGAGGTGGATGGAAAACTCTGGGAAATGGGTTTTCGCAATTAACACCGGCAGATCATGAAAGAGTTTCGCGCCGACCTGCATGTCCACACAGTGCTTTCACCATGCGCTGAAGTGGAAATGATTCCACCGTTGATCGTGCAAGAAGCGCTCAAACACAAGATCGACATCATTGCCATCACAGATCATAACGCCAGCGCAAATGTGCCTGCGGTGCAAAAAGCAGCCCATGGAACTTCACTAAAAGTCCTGGCGGGCATGGAAGTGCAATCACGCGAGGAAGTACATCTCCTATGTTTGTTTGAGAACTTAAACGAACTTGCCATCTGGCAGTCCGTCGTGGACAAGGCACTGCCTGAGATGCAAAACAATGCCGATCTCTTTGGCGAGCAATATGTAGTGGATGAAAGCGGCGAATTAATTCACATCGAGCCGCGCATGCTGCTGACATCCGTTCATTTTTCGATTGACGAAATCTTCAAGCAAGTCAATGCCTTGGGAGGACTCGTCATCCCTGCGCATGTGAATCGAAGCAGTAACGGCCTCTTCCCTACCCTGGGCCTGCTCTCCGACGAATGGCCAATCCTCGCGCTGGAAATTTCCCGTCATCTCACGCCCGAAAAAGCAATTGATATCTTCCCCGCCATAAAAGGAATCCCCATTATCCAAAGCGGCGACGTTCATCAGCTCGATCAGTTTTTAGGAACAACGATCTTCACACTGGCCACGCCCACAATCGAAGAGATCAGGATGGCATTCAAAGGGGAAAATGGGCGAAATGTTTACATTCAGCCGAAACAAATTGCCTGACAACATACACCCATCGGCACGTGACATTGGTCATTGACGATATAAAACAGTATGATAAACTATGTTTGTGAAAATTGTCACAATACTTATAAAAGGTATCCATTATGACGCGATTGTTAAAAGAAATTTCCGCCAGCGACCCGCTCAGCATTGCGGAACAAAAATTAATCATTGATACGGCAATTAAAGAGAATAAGGAACGCCCCGGCGCAGTAATGTTGGTGCTCAATGAAGTTCAAGGCAAAATCGGACATGTCTCCCCTCCCATGCAGGTCTACATTGCTCATAAATTGAATGTGCCGCTTGGTCAGGTGCATGGCGTTGTCACGTTTTACTCCTTCTTCAAAACGAAGCCGCGCGGTAAACACACCATCAAGTTTTGTTTAGGGACAGCCTGCTACGTAGCCGGCGTGCCGCAATTAATCGAAAAAGCCAAACAGATGCTGGATATCGATCTCGGAGAAACAACTCCTGATGGTGAGATTACGTTGGAAGAATGCCGCTGCGTGGGAGCATGCAGCCAAGCCCCTGTTGTGGTTGTGGATGAAGAAGTTCAGGGAAAATTGAAACCGAATAAATTTCCGCAGGTGTTGAAGAAGGTGCAAAAACCGTCATGAGAGAGGTTGCGCTGCATCTGATGGATATTGCGGAGAACAGCGTCGCTGCTGAAGCGCGGAACGTTTGCATTGAAGTCCACGAAAATCTGCAAAGCGACTTGCTCAAAGTAATCATTACAGATGACGGGCGCGGCATGGACGCTGAAACTGCAAAACAGGTCCTGGATCCATTCTATACCACGCGCACGACGCGCAAAGTAGGGCTGGGAATTCCGCTTTTGAAGCTGGCCGCGGAAATGTCTGAAGGTGGATTAAGTCTGGTCACAGAAGCAGGCAAAGGCGCAAGAATCGAGGCGCGCTTTCGTCACAGTCATATTGACCGCATGCCGCTTGGCGATCTGGCTTCCACGTTCCTGGCATTACTGGTTTCCCATCCAAAAATCCATTGGGTGTTCGATTACCGGACAACTGACAAGAACGGAAACGTCGATAATTTTGAATTCGACGACACTGAATTGAAAAAAGAACTGGGTGAAGTTTCGATCACGGAACCCGAAATATTGAAGTTTGTTCGCGGACTCATCGAAGAAGGTATTCAAGCGACCGCTTTGCAAACAACTGTCTAAAAAGGAGAAAACATGCCCGCCATTAAATCCCTGGAAGAATTAAAGCGCGTACGTGAAGAGGCGCTTCAGAAAAAGAAAATGAAAGCCACACCGGGCAACGTGCAAGTCATAGTTGCGATGGGTACTTGTGGAATTGCCGCCGGCGCACGCGACACGATGAAAAGCGTTTTGAGTTTTATCGAATCAAACAGCCTGAGCGGCGTAACCGTCACACAGACGGGATGCATTGGTATGTGCGAGCAGGAACCGATCATGCAGGTGGTGATCGGAGATCAGCCCAAGGTTGTTTATGGAAAAGTAAACGCAGAAGTTGCGGAACAGATCATGAAACAGCACGTGCAAAATGGGATACCTGTAAAGGACTATGTCTTACCTTTGTAACATCTAAAGTTTTCGGAGTTTATTATGGCGTTTTATCGTTCTCATGTTTTAGTGTGTGTTGACCCGCAGTGCCTTGCAAAAGGTGCTCATGAAATTGTCGATGCATTGCAGGATGAATTTGTTGCACAAGGGTTGATTGACGAAATTCAGGTATTGGAAACTTCCCGCATCGGCGGCTGCAGCGACGGCCCTGAGATGATGGTATATCCCGAGGGCGTTCATTATCACGGAATGACCGCAGATGACGTCCCATTTTTGGTAGAGGAGCATTTTCTGAAAGGCCGCATTGTGGAGCGCTTCCGCGAAGTGGTCAAACCAGTTGTGGACGAGGAACTCGGTCCGTTGCGCCCAAAAGAAGTACGCGTTGTTTTACGTAACTGCGGCGAGATTGACCCAAACAATATTGAAGATTATCTTGCGGCCGATGGTTACCAGGCACTCGGCAAAGCTTTGTTTGAAATGACTCCTGACAAAGTCATTGAGGAAGTTATCAACTCAGGCTTGCGCGGACGAGGCGGTGCGGGATTCCCTGCCGGTAAAAAATGGGCGATCACTCGACAAGTTGAAGACAACCCGAAATATATGATCTGTAACGCCGATGAAGGCGACCCTGGCGCGTTCATGAATCGACGCGTGCTTGAAGGAGATCCGCATTCGGTGATCGAAGGTATGATCATTGGCGGATATGCCGTCGGCGCAAGCTATGGATATATTTATTGCCGTGCTGAGTACCCTGTTGCCGTGGAAACTCTCAATATTGCCATCAAACAGGCGCGCGAATTTGGCTTCCTTGGAAACAATATCCTCGGCACTGATTTCAATTTTGACCTTGAAGTACGCGTCGGCGCAGGTGCATTCGTCTGTGGCGAAGAGACTGCTTTAATGGCTTCCATTATGGGCAAGCGCGGCGAGCCTACTCCACGCCCGCCGTTTCCATCAGTGAGAGGTGTGTGGGGCAAACCCAGCAACAACAATAACGTTGAAACCTACTCCAACGTACCGCAAATCATTTTGAAAGGTGCTCCCTGGTACGCCAGCATGGGAACGGAGCGATCCAAAGGCACAAAGACTTTTGCTGTCGGCGGGAATGTCGTAAAGCCTGGTCTGATCGAAGTGCCAATGGGAATTTCGCTGAGAGAAATCATCTTTGAAGTAGCCGGCGGAATCAAGGATGGCAAGAAGTTCAAAGCCGTACAAACGGGCGGTCCCATGGGCGGCTGTCTCACCGAACAACACCTTGACCTGCCCCTTGATTATGAAGCGCTGACCCAAGCCGGCTCAATGATGGGCTCCGGTGGTCTCGTGGTAATGGATGAAACCTCCTGCATGGTGGATATTGCCCGCTTCTTCATGGACTTTACACAAGCTGAGTCCTGCGGGAAATGCACCCCCTGTCGTGTCGGTACGCGCCGCATCCTTGAACTCCTGCAAAAAATATGTGATGGACTAGGCGAAGATGGCGATATCGAAAAACTTGAAAATCTATGCCACGAAGTAGCACGCAACAGTCTCTGTGGGCTTGGTCAGGGCGCGCCAACTCCCGTACTAAGCACGCTCAAACATTTTCGTCATGAATACGAAGCGCATATCTATGAAAAGCGCTGTCCTGCAAAAGTCTGCCGCCCATTGATCCGCTACGAAATTCAAGCGCCAACTTGTACAGGCTGTACTGTCTGCGCGAGAAACTGCCCCGTGGAAGCGATCAGCGGCGAACGACGTCAGGCGCATCACATCAACGCCGAAACCTGCATCCGCTGCGGAATCTGTATGCAAGTCTGTAACTTCAACGCCATTGCTGTGGAGTCTTAACCGCAACCGCACATGGCTTGAAAAAATATGTGATCGGAGAATAAATGACTGTTCAAACAATTGACCATGATGTCGTCTCAGTAGTCCAGGCTGCAATCGAAAAGCATGGCAAGAATCGTGATGCAATGATCCCGGTCCTCAGTGAAATCAACCATGTGTTCGGATATGTTCCCAGAGAGGCGATCCGGGAAGTGCGCAAACAACTCCATGACCCCGCCAGACAGGTACATATCGCTGAAAGCCAGCTATACACATTGACCAGTTTTTATGACATGCTATCCACCAAACCTCGTGGAAGACATGTCATCAAGTTTTGCGAAAACGCCCCATGCCATGTAGTAGGCGGCAAGGCCATTTGGGATGGCTTGAGAGAAAAACTCAGCCTGGAAAACGGCGAAACCACGCCAGACAACAAATGGACTTTAGTCACCACATCCTGCCTGGGCCTTTGCAGTGTAGGGCCAGTCCTTCTTATTGACGATGATATGTATGGCAACGTCACGCCCGAACAGATCTCTGAGATTTTGGAACATTATGAGTAGGAGCCGATCATGATCAAAAAACGTGCAATGGTACTGGTCTCCAACGATCCTGAGAGCATCCGCCTAGGTGCAAATGAGATCGTGCAGCACCTAAATGAAGCGCTCGTCACATACGGCATACAGGATGAAGTGGATGTCTCCACTGTTTCAGATATTAACCACTCCAACATTCTTCCATTAGTAGTTGTCTATCCTGAAGCGGTGGTCTATGGTCCCGTCAAAGCCTCCGATGTACGCTATTTGGTGGAAGAGCATTTATACAAAGGTCGTGTTGTCGATGACCTGCTTGCGCCACCCAAAATGTTGACCGGGCAGATCGGCTGGCTGCGTGGTCACAAAGGCTACAATCCCGCCGAACATCGTATCGTACTCGAACGCGCAGGCCGCATCGACCCCGACAATATTGAAGAATACATCACGGCAAACGGCTACGAAGCTCTTGGAAAAGTATTGAGCGAAATGACACCTGAAAGCGTCATAGAAGTCGTTGAAAAATCAGGCCTGCAAGGACGCGGCGGCGCGGGATTCCCTACTGGCCGCAAATGGAAGTTCGTCCGCGCTGCTCAGGGTAGTAAAAAGTATATCGTCTGCAACGCAGATGAGAGCGAGCCCGGAACGTTCAAAGATCGCATTGTTCTCGAAGGTGACCCGCATGTCATCATCGAATCAATGGCGATTGCTGCGTATGCGATCGGCGCAGATGAAGGTTACATCTACATTCGCGGTGAATATGGTCTTGCGTATCGCCGCCTTGAAAAAGCCATTCTTCAAGCCAGGGAATTTGGTTTCCTCGGGAAAAACATCTTTGGAACAGAATTCAACTTTGATATTCATATTCACGCCGGTGCGGGTGCATATGTCTGCGGCGAAGAAACAGCCTTGCTTGAATCTCTGGAAGGCAAACGAGGCGAACCACGTTCGAGGCCGCCCTACCCCGTTACCAAAGGCTTATGGAACAAGCCGACATCAGTCAATAATGTTGAGACTCTTGCAAACATTCCCGCCATCATCAGGAACGGCGCAGAGTGGTACCGCTCCATTGGAACACCTTCCAGCCCCGGCACAAAAGTGTACACGATCATGGGCAATGTCAACTTCAGCGGCGTGATCGAAGTTCCAATGGGTGTCACCCTGCGCGAAGTCATCAACATCTACGCAAAAGGGATGAAACCCGGCAGTACGCTCAAACTTGCACAGACGGGTGGAAGCAGCGGCTCGATCATCCCTGCGGTGCTGCAAGACACTCCCATGGATTTTGAGTCTTTCCGTAAAGCAGGCGTTTCGCTCGGCTCGGGCGCATTGTTGATCTGCGACCAGAACACCTGTATCGTGGACCTTGTCAAAGTGCTTTTGCAATTCTTCCGTTTTGAATCTTGCGGCAAATGCACGCCCTGTCGTGTTGGCACGCAACGCTCTTATGAAATCGTGGACCGCATTTCAAAGGGACAAGGCAAATTGGAAGAATTGGATACGCTTTTGGAGTTAGCCGCCGAAATGGAACGCGCTTCTAACTGCGGCCTCGGTCAGACTGCCACCGTCCCGATCCGCGACATGCTCAAGCATTTCCGCACAGAAGTGGAAGCGCACATTCGCTCCGGCAGCTGCCCGACAGGCGTATGTGAGATGGCACAAGAAGTTGAAAAAATCTAATCAATCAATTTACAAGTCAAACTAGTTGAAACCAAAACTTCAACACAGAGGTATGTATGGTGAAAATAACGATTAACGAAAAGCAGATCGAAGTCCCCGAAGGAACAACGGTCTTGCGTGCCGCAGACATGGCGGGAATCCACATTCCAAGACTTTGCGACCATAAGGAACTCACTCCCTACGGCGGCTGCCGCCTATGTATTGTGGATGTGGAAGGCGCGCGCGTGCCGATGGCATCCTGCACACTGCCAGTGAATAACGGAATGGTAGTTCGCACAGAGACAGAAGCGATCAAGAAATCGCGCGAATTCATCCTCTCCATGCTCTTCAGCGAGCGCAACCACTTCTGTCCCTTCTGTCAGGTCAGCGGCGGCGATTGCGAATTACAGAATGCTGCCTATCACGAAGAAATGACCCACTGGCCCATTCAACCAGGCTGGAGCAACTTCGCAGTAGATACCACTCATCCATACTTCATTTTGGATAACAACCGCTGCATCCTCTGCCGGCGCTGCGTACGCGCCTGCGGTGAAATGGTGGGCCCCGTCACACTGTCTGGTGCAGAACGCGGCGCTGCCAGCATCATCGTTGCAGCTCCTGACGGTCCGCTTGGCGAAAGCACCTGTATCAAATGCGGCACCTGCGTTCAGGTCTGCCCCACAGGCGCACTGATCGACCGCGTGAGTGCCTATCAAGGCCACGATAAGAATCTCGAAGAGATCAAATCGATCTGCTCAGGCTGTTCCGTTGGCTGCTCCACAAAGATCATGGTGCGCGACAATCGCATCGTCCGCATCGAAGGCGATTGGGAAGGCGCTGTCAATCACGGATTGCTTTGTGAGCACGGACGCTACGACCCCGTCACAGAATCCCGCCAGCGAATCACCGCTCCACAAATCCGCAAGAACGGCAAACTTGAACCCGTCTCCTGGGACGAAGCCATGAGCGCTGTCGCAAGCAAATTGATGGAAGACAAAAGCGGCATTGCGGCGATCGCATCCACAAGATTATCGGCTGAAACCCTCACCGCATTCAAAGAATTATTCGTAGAAAAATTCCAAAGCAAACTCGTCACCAGCATCGAAGAAGGCGTACCAACCGAAGCTGTCACCCGCTTTGCACAAAAGAATGAAGCCTTCGAAGGAAAGCTCGATGTTCTGCGCAACGCCGACACCGTGATGTGCATCGGTGCGAACATTCACCGCAGTCACATGGTGGCTGGCTTCATATTCAAACGCAACCTGTCCAAAGGCACACGCTTGATCACGGTTGATCCCGAAACCAGTGACCTGGATTACATGGCAAACATCGCTCTG
>JAEURE010000055.1 GCA_016789485.1 Anaerolineales bacterium
GCGGAGCCCGCTGTAGGTCGGAACGGGAAAGTTTCCGTCCCCAGCCCGGTATTCCTCCAGAAGAAAACCCCGCCGCCAATTTTCATGCGGAATGGGATTGCTTGCCAAAATATTTGTGAGGGAACGCCCATCCACGAAGGCGGGCGGCTCGACCCCCGCCCAGGTCGAAAACGTAGACGCGAGATCCACATTCCCCGACAAATATCCTGAGATACTCTCTCCTTCCCTGATCCCAGGTCCACGGACAATAAACGGCACGGAAATATCCTCTTCAAACAGGAATTCCTTGCCAGCATACAAACGGTGCTGTCCCATGTGGAAACCATTATCTGAAGTAAAGATAATGTAGGTATTTTCCAATTGACCAGTTTCTTCCAGAGTCTTGACCAATTCAGCGACCATTTCATCCACTGCCTGCAAAGAGCGGATGCGATTTCGATAGAGCTCATCCATATTATCGATCTGTGCCTGGGTCAACAACGGGTTTCTGCTCAGGTCCGGGGCTTTATCGCTCACATCCGCTTCGTTGAAGGATGGAGTCTGTGGGACGGTCAGATCAGGAAACAGGTCCAGATGGCGGCGGGCCGGTGTGGACGGCTCATGCGGAGCAAAGGTGGAAAGGTAAAGGAAAAATGGCGTGTCATCATTATCCGCACGCTGGATAAAATCAACTGCCTTGCGGCTCATGACATCCGTAAAATAATTTATCTCATGAGGGGAATAGGCAACCAAAACTCCGTTCTCATTCAAGACATAATCATATCCATCATAGGCATTCTTCCGCGCAGGACTGTACCACTCCGACCAGCCCGGCGGAACATATTCGCGCTCATTTGAATTTGGATAATTATTAAGATACTTTCCAATGAGCGCAGTCCGATACCCGGCAGCTTGCAGCCAGACCGGCAGGGTGGAATTCTCCCCCTTGCTTTCATTGAATTTTACAAAACCGCCATTGGGCGAATCATTATGATAAACCCCGTGATTATGCGTATACTGTCCCTTCAATGTGGTTGCCCGCGACGGACAACAAACAGGGCTTGTCACAAAATAATCTGAAATGGATGTGCCGCGCGCAACCAGTAAATCCTGTACATTCTGCATGTAATCCAAGGTGCCCAACTTGCTGTCCAGATCATCGGTAAGAATGAAGAGGATATTAGGGCGGTTCTCCATGGGAAGTACAACGGCTTTTGCTTCCGCACCGCAACTGGCTGTGATCAAGCTGGTCAACACCAGGATGGATAAAACTTTGAAACGTAAAGAGTTCATTTTTACAAGACTTCCTTAATGTTTTATTTCTTTCTAAACATCAAATTATCATTTGACATTAAAAAGAAAAATCAATTTTTATAGCGCGATTCGCGTGTTTTTAAAACGGCTTCCCTTATTTTCCCCAGCCCAAGCATGTTCAAAACAGCAGAAGCAAAAATGTTCACCCGTGCCAGGGCAGTCGGCGGATGGATGATCAACGCACGCATCCATGCAGAGACCGCCTGTGCCGGCTGGCCGCCATCCAGCAGATAACGTGAATCAACTCGATGGGCAGAAGCATGCGCGCGACGTTTTACTTTCGAGAGAACAGGAGCAAGATACTCATCCTGCTTCACGGATTCTAAAATGCGAAAAGCTTCGCGTCCAAACTCAGCAGCTTTGGCGCGGTTCTTCGCTTCGGCATGATAACGAGCCGCAGCCCAAGTCTGGTTCACATGCAGAATCTTTCCATGCCTGGCGATTTGAATCCAGAGAAAATGATCCAGTAGAAAATGGAGATCGAGATCAAGCCCGTTTGTCTTTTGCAGCGCAGAGCGGCGCATAAAGACGGCGGGCTGCCCAATGATCTGAAAACACAGCAAGTCTTCCAAAGTCAACGGCTTGTAATGTAGAGCATTAAAGGTTTTGCCATGTTCATCCACGGCAAGCATATCACCGTACACGAGCACCGCATCCGGATTCTCTTCAAAGGTTTTTACTGCAGAGCTCACTGCATCCCGTAAATAATAATCATCCGAATTCAACCAGGCAATGATGTCCCCCGTTGCATGAGCAAAACCCTTGTTGATGGCATCTGCCTGTCCGTGATCTTTTTCCGACACCCACCACGCAAACTTGTCTTTATATTTTTTTATAATCTCTACGCTGCCATCTGTGGAAGCACCATCCACAAGGATGTATTCGATGCGCGGATAATCCTGATTCAATACAGAAAGGATGGTCTGTTCGAGATAAGCCGCCTGGTTATAGGAAGGGGTAATAATGGAAACGAGAATCGTCATCTCAAATCATACAGCACATACCCATTGCCTTTCGCGGCAATCGGATATGTATCCAAAATATTTTTCAGGTCGGGCTGTTTATCCAACTGGCCGAAAGCAGTCACTAGAAAATAATCCATGCCTTCGGTGAGTTCAGCAAACTGCTCCGCATTATTTTTATCGGGATTACGCGCCTCACTCAGCCCGGTTGCCAACGGCCACAAATTTACCTTTCGCCAGCCATACACCATCAAACGATAACCATAATCCTGAGTCAGCGCCATCACATTCCCATTGGATGGGATCGCTTCGCCCACTTCATTCCAAAATGCGGGCTCATGATGAAAATCCTCGGCGGCTAACACAGAACGCGATACGTACGCTTGATATCCGATCACAACCACGATCAATGCGATAAAACCCACGCGTCCGACTCCGCCTTGAGCTGCCACACTTTCAACCAGCGGATTCAACACCACAGCCAAACCCAGCGCAAGGATGGGAATCAGTTGAATATGGTAATAACTGTGCGTGTACATTTGGAAGGGCAGGGTCAGTCCATACAGCAAGTAACCAATCCACAAACTGACCAGCAACCATCGCATGCGCGGATTGGCAATGAGCGCGCCGGCAATGCTCAGGAAGATGATCACCTGACCAAAGATGGTTCCAAGGAATGCCAGCCACTTGGTATAAAAATCAGTGCTGGTGATGAGCTTGATAAGCGCCACAGTCCATGAGAAGAAATATTCAGTAGAGCGACCTTGATTCAGCAGAACGTAAAAGATGAGTGCAGGGATGACCATGATAGTGGCCATCGTCCACACTTGTTTTGATTTCCAGAAATCCTTTTTGAGGGTGAACAGTACCATCGCAATCGCAGCCGAACCGGCGAAAAAAGCGATGACGATCTTCACGAAAGTTGCCAATCCAAGAAATACACCAGCAAGGACGGCCCACTTCCACGTCTGCTCTTCCGACCAACGATAAAGAAAATAAATACCAGCGACAAAAGCAGAGGTCATCAATGGGTCGGGTTGAAAGGAGCGGCTTGCCTGCACAGAGAACGGCAAAACGAGATAAAAAGCCAGCGCGATCAACGCAGCCCAGGGTGAGGTCGCGCGGCGCATCAGGTCAAACAAAGCAACACCCGCAGCAAGCCAGAAAATAGCTCCCCATACGCGAGCTACGGCAATGTTCTCGCCTGTGGCAAGATAGGTATATGCCACCAAGGACTCAATGACGGGCGGCTCATATTTCCCAACTGAACGCGCAAAAGATGCGGCCAAATCGCGCTGTTGGTCTGTTGCAGACGGCAGAATGGAATAATAAATATCACGCGCAACCAGTGAGTTACGGAGCTGGCGCGAGGGATGAAAGTCCAGCGGAGGGTCGGTGATATCGAGCAGGCGCAAGAATCCCCCCAAGGCGAAAAGAATGATGAAGGGGATGAACCAACTGCGAGTTTTGGAGGGAAGCGAGAGAGTCATTAGAAGAGAGAATTGTAGTCCACTTTGGGGAAGACGGTTAATTTTCCACCAACCGTTGCGTCCACGATCTCGCGGCCTGCCTTGCGATAAAACTCGCGCGCCATGATATAGCCAACTTCAGAGGTGTCAAGATCGGGCAGCTGCCATTTGACACCCTTGCCAAAATAATTGGGCATGAAGTGGTTGGGGTCATCGCCCTGTGAAACAACAGTTTTATTCGCATCACCTTTCGATGTGAAATTATGATCCACACCGATGAGGATCACCTTTTCAAATCCCATATGGAAGGCAAGCTGCAGCGCAAAGGTAGTGACTGTGGCTCCCTCCCAAACACGGCCCAATACATTGCCGACAATGCGCGGACCTGTATAAGAGGTGTAAACGAACGTTGGAATTTTTGAAAGAGGCAGGTCTTTAGGAAAGTGAGGATACGAACGCCATGCCAAAAATTTCGGCATGGGAAGGGCGAGAATATCGCCGGCAAATTGTTCGATGACAAGGTCATTGATGGAACAGAAATAAGTAGTTGTAAAACCAAGCTCGGGGAAAAACATATAAAAGCGATTCATTCCGAAGGTGAACTCTTTTTTAAGTTTTGTGAGGTCGGTTTGTTTAAGGCTGGGGCCATTACCAATGATGAAAGCACGTTTTCCTTTGTGAATATCCTTGAGCTCAGCAAGACGGCGAATGCTTTCACGCCGCCAGGGGTGCAAATATGCGGCAGGTAATTGAGGCAGCCGTCGAATGGCGTCATTTGTGTTGCGGGCAGCGTCCCAGAGCGGGGCAGGGATAATGGATTTGATGGTTTGTTTCATACGATTATTCTTCTAATGGAGATCAACACCCCAAGCGTGATGAAATCAATGATCAGACTGGTGACAAATAGAAAATCAGGCACGCCTATAAACGAAACGATGATATTCAACACAGCAACAATGAACGCAAAGACATAGGTCCATTTTTGGGATGTATCCAGCAGCCAGCCACTGAAGAACAGAGCCAGCACGTTCACCAACAGGAAAAACCCAACGAGCAAGGCAGACAACTCGTTGCCGTCAACGATCATCTCAGCAAGAGTATTAAGCGAAAGAAACAACCAAAGCGCCGTATTCAGGTAAAACAGGACCCGCACCATGCCGCTTCGCTGCGCAAGGAGTGCTTTTTCCCTTTGTTTTCTCATTCGGTGCTGAGCCTCGCGGTTGCGCCGCCATCCACGATCATGGCTTGTCCTGTCATAAAGGATGATTGTTCATTATCGGCGAGGAAGTAGATCGCGTGTGCGATCTCTTCAGGTCTCCCCACCCGCCCGTTGACCGTTTTACGCGCAAGATTATCAAGCCGTTCCTGCATATTGCCCTGCCCCACATGACCGCGCCCCAAACCTGCACGCAGCATGGGTGTATCCACTGCACCCGGCAGAACGGCATTGACGCGAATATTATCAACAGCAAATTCTATAGCCATGGCACGAGTCAATGCAAGGATACCGCCTTTAGATGCTGCGTACGCAGCAATATTGGCGGAAGTCTGCACCGCATGGACAGATGAAATATTCACGATCGCGCCGCCATTTTCCGCCTTGAGAAGAGGATAGGCTAATTTCACTCCTAAAAACACGGAACGTAAATTTGCAGCCATAACGGAATCCCATTCCTCTACGGTAGTTTGAACGAGAGGCTTGGCAACTTGCACGGCGGCATTGTTGACGATGGCATCCAGCGAAGCAGTGAAAGCCTGAGTTTTTTCAAAGATGGATTCCATATCTTCGGGGCGGGAGACATCCGCCTGAATGAAAAGACCGTTTTGGGGGAAAGTGTCGCCAAATTCAGAACGGTCCACGCCAATGACGCGCCAGCCGTTTTTAGTGAAGAGAGCTACGGTTGCGCGGCCGATTCCACCTGCCGCGCCTGTGATGAGGATTGTTTTTGTCATAAGGTTATCTTTTTGTGGATATACTTTCATGGGGTATTTAAACGAAACACAAGGCAGCCATCAATTGTAGTTTCAATATGATAGTTTTCAGAAACAAATGAAAATATTTGCTCCATGCCAGGGTGGATATACATCTTACGTTTTAAACCCGGCGTGGAATACTGCTCCTGGCGGGTTGCAGGATCCAGTGAAGGGATCGCATCCACACCTCTGGAACAATCCAAAATCAACTCGGGGCGGTTTGTAACCAAGCCGTCAATATACGAGGATTCGATTTCTTCCGTCAGTGAGCCTTCGAGGAAGAGCGGGTAATACAAATACTTAACAGGAGAAGTCCGCTCTGCCATGAAACTAACCCCCATTTCAGGATACCATGTCAGCACAAGATCGTTGGGCTGCGTGTTGTCCCGAATATATGCAGAGACCGGGTCCACATATTCCAAACCACCTTGGCGAGTAAACAATTGACTGATAGTCTCTCTATATCGCATTCGTGAAGACGGAAAAATTACAAACAGCACAATAATGAGCGCAATCGATACGAATATGCTAAGCGTGTCACTCAGGCTATGCAAAGCAGGGACTTTGAAAACAAACTGCCAGGCATGAGCAAACACAAACGCACAATAGACTGCAACTGCCAACGCCCAACTGATGTAATAATGCGTAAAGCCCCTGCCTGAAAGGTTGCTCAAGAGTATTTCAATTGGAAACCAGACAAACAGAAAGGTCTCAAGAATGGAAAGTCTTCTCTGTACAAAACTGGTCAATACACGCAAGGCCAGCACGCACCATGCCGCCAACGTAACCCACCCATACCAGGATAAACCATATTTTCCAAAACCGCCAAACAAGTCCAGCCACTGCCTATCCTTTGCGGAGGAATATGAGAAGTTAAAGATGATGGAAGCATAGACCATATCCTCTGCGCCGCCCTGCAACGCGAAGTACAAAGTCCATAATAGAAGTGGAGCTGTGAACCCTGCCAATATTGCGAGGATGATACTCAGGGCCTCCGCAAAATTGCGTTTGAATGCATAGAACAGGAAGACCGCGCTCAAGATCGCGAACAGCCCGCCAATGTTATTTGCTCGGAAAGTGAAACTCAAGCCGAACAGAGCTCCAATCCAAAAATACTTCCAGTAATTTTTAGCGAAGTCCACATCTACCATGGAAAGGAAGAGGTATAAACCTGCCGCATTAAACAGAAGGGCGTATTCTTCGGTGTAATTCCCATATCCCAGCGCCAAACGCAGACCAAGTCCCGCCAGTATTACGCCCAACAAACCCGCGCCAAGCCCCCATCTCTTCGACAACGAGTGATATAAAAGAGACAAGGTCCCAAAAATAAAAATGAACTCCACGATCCAAAGGCCCCAGCGTGACCCGCCGCCCAGCCACAACCCCAACGCGTTGATAAAAAAGATCGCAGGGCCCTTCGAATCCCAAAAATCAAGGTAGGGGGTTTTTCCGTTTAAAATCTGACTGCCCGCATACAAAAAGAAGCCGCCGTCTCTGGAGGGCTTATCAAACGTCGGGTTGGCAAGGTCAAGAGTCAGCGCAGTTAACAGAAACAAAAAAATATAAGGAAGTGCGGCGCGAATTTTAGACATCATCCCTTAATCCTTTTGCATCGATCCCCAGCCCTTCGAGCAAATTCCTGATCGTATTCCAATGGATACGCTCCCATGCCGTTGGGCTGGAATTTGAGTTATGGGGAGCCAGCATGACGTTATCCATCTTTAACAAGGGACTATCCTTGGGAAGCGGTTCATGCTCAAAGACATCCAACGCAGCGCCTCCCACCTGACCTGAGCTGAGTGCCGCAACGAGAGCAGTTTCTTCCACGATAGGTCCACGAGCAGTGTTGATGAGCACTGCGGAAGGCTTCATCTGCGCAAGGGTCCTGGCATTGATGAGATGATAAGAAGTGGGGTTGAGATCGCAGTTGACAGAGACAAAGTCAGAATTTGAAAGCAGAGAGTAGAGGTCTGTCATCTCGATGCCAGTTTCAGACACAAAGACATGGTCAATCTCAACGATATCTGTGCCGAGGACTTTCATGCCGAACGCTTTTGCACGACGGGTAACCGCTTTCCCAATAGTACCGACACCGATCACACCTAAAACACATTCGCTTAATGCTTTGCCTGGGATTTTCTCCCATTCGCCGCGCTTCATGGCGGCGTCCATCCAGGGACCTCTTCTAGCAAAGGCCAGCATATAGCCAAGGACTGTGTCTGCGACGGGGGTGGTGAAGGCATTTGGCGTTCGGGCGAGAATGATATTTAAGCGGGAGCAGGCATCAGCGTCGATCGAATCGACACCGGTCCCCCATTTTGAGAGCACCTTCAGGCGCGGGGAACAGGCTTCCAGCACACGCGCTGTGTAACGGTCATCCCCGCAAACTGCTCCGTCAAATTGACCTGCGTAGTGGAGCAGATCATTCTCCTCCATGCGTTCTTCCACATCAGGGACGATCAGTTCAACTCCATATTTTGTGAAGACAGGTTTGAAACGATCCAGAAACGGGATCATATAAGGGGCGGTCATCAAAACAGTTGGCATTTTCTTTTGCTCACGGGCAAGGGATTTTTTATTTAATAAAGATAATTGTAACACCGTCAAAGGTCACTGAAAAAGTGGGGTATCATTCGGCAATGCAGACAACCGCCGAGCGCAAAAACAAAAAATTAACGCCCGAACAATTGAGAACATTCCATACATACGCATCCATTTTTGCGTTCTCACTGATGGGCGTCCTGTTTGCAAAGTTGTTTTGGAATCTGGTACAGCCGCGCATGGATTTTTACAACGAGTTATGGGCGCCTGTACACCTGCTGGTGAATGGACAAAGCCCTTACGAAACAACCAGCCTGAATACAAACCTGCCGGCAGCCTGGTTCCCCATGGCAATTGGATTCTTTTTTCCATTGGGCTGGCTTTCCGAAGAGACCGCACAATATGGGTGGTTTATTTTTTGCATCATCGAATTGGGCATGATCATTCACATTGCCCAGGGGAACAAACGGTCTTTGTATAACACGGTGATCATTACACTGCTGAGTCTTTTCTTCCCATCCACACTTTATCATTTCTACATTGGGCAGATTTCCATCACAGTGACCTTATGCCTGCTGCTTGCCGTTTGCTTCGCTCAAAAAGACAGACAGTGGCTGTCCGCGTTTTTTGCGGCGCTGGCAGTTTCAAAACCGCACCTCGCATTGCTGACCATGCTTGGTTTAAGTCTCTTCCATTATCGAAACGGAAAATTAAAAGGCATGTTCGCCTTCTGGGGCAGAGTATTGGTCGTTTCACTGGCATTGTGCATTCCACTGTTCGTCGCCTATCCAAACTGGATACCAGATGCGCTCCACGCGATGACCCAAAACCCAATCTGGTCTTATCCCTCGCTGTTTGTTCTTTTTCAGAGATACTTCGATACATGGGGCATCCTGCTGTGGAGTTGTACTTCCATCGTCACTATTTGGATAAGTCAATCGCTGTGGAAAAAACTTCCTCCTGTGAATGCAACCTACTGGAGTCTTTCACTTGCGCCTCTCGTCTCCCCTTATGTTGGCAGCTGGGACTTTGTGATTCTGCTTCCTTTATTGGCATCCACCTTCGCCAACCTTGACTGGAAACGAAAAATATGTCTCGTTACTTTCTACGCCATCGCATGGGTTCAGATGGCGCAGATCCAGGCACTGGAAGTCAGCCACAATCATTATTTCTGGTGGGTGCCCCTGTGGTTCCTTGGAATATCAGCACTATTGACAATGTTGAATCCATCCACAAGGACGACCCTGAAATAATTTATTGGCTGCTGCTGCAAGTATTGGGCATCTCTGTAAATTTATATAGATCGGGGACAGGCGAGAAATAACTTTTATCTTCCAACATTTCATAGCTTCCGCCAAAATACGAATTAAATATCAGGCGGAATGTATTAACGGGTGAGATGTTCGGATACAACCTATCTTCGTATCCCGGCAGATAATATGCGTTGAGAATCCACATACGGCGGTCTTTGGGCTGCATCCATGCGCCATGATCCCCTTGAATGACGATAATGGGCGGCGTATCAGACTCGGCAAGGATGGTATCCACGGCATCCAGCACTTTCGTATTCAAATAGGTTAATTGACCGGTGTATCCCCTTTGATAATCATCATAAGGATATTCCCTTTGTTCATTCCAGAAGTCGGGCGGATAGTTGGGGTTGCCTTCTGCGTCAAACACGAAAGGCGGATGAGGCGAGATCAAATGAATGTATGAAAATTGCGGGCCAGACATGTTGGCGACCTCGTCCATCCTATCGAAGACATTATTAAAACGGTCGCGGAAACTTTGTCCCATCACAGCATCGGGATCGACCCAGCCCCAATCCTGGGCATACCTGGCGAGGGTTGTTCGCAAAAAGAGGCCTTCAAATTCCGTCAAACCAGAGGTAAACGGTGGAGGGGTCAAAAAGTGATCGGCATCTTCCAATTCATTCCAGGCAAAGCCCGTCGCAAAATTGACCGTCTCATAGCCCATGCTCTCAAAATTATGACGCACAGCGCTATGCTTGAGCGAGTTCCACAAGGTCCGCCGCGCAGTGCTTTCAGGCTTGAATTCATCATCCAGTTCAGGGAGGTAAATCATATTCAATGACGAAGCGAGCGAGAGCTCCGTCCGCACATAATTACTCTGGCTGCAGGCCCCAACATAGAATCCGCGGTCTTTAAGAGCATTGATAAACTCAGAGTTGTCATAATCGTACACCATCCGAAGAAAATCCTCGCGGGCATATGAATCAAGGATGATGTAATACACATCCGGCGGATTTTGCGGCAGGGTCAGGTTATTCTGCACGGGGGCATGGTCTGCACCCAAAGCACTGACGCCTCGCGGCTCACCCTCCAGCATGATCTGACCCACAGCCATAATCAGCAACGCGAGGGCAATCGTATTAAAGGTTGAAGTCGAAGCAACAAAGGTAGATTTTGAACGCAACACCCAGCCAAGTGCGAGAATGAAAAGCACCACCCACCCAACCGCCAGCCAAAGCGTGTAGTTGGAATCAGGATATTCCGCATCGAGAGAAATATAAATATGTCCAAAGGAAAAAAACAGAGCCAACCATACTGCGCTTAAGAAGGCAGCCTTGTATACCTGACGCAAGAATACCCAGACCAAAAAATACAAGACTCCGCCGAACAAAATGGACACCAGCAGGGAGCGCATCCCAGCCGAATTTTGGATCTGCCCCACATTGGCAGAAAGCAGCGCAACTACGGGGTAGGCACTGACCGCAAGCGGATACCAGGGTTTGGAAAACCAATTCGTAACGATAAGTTTTATATTCTTCAAATTCATACTTCTATCTTCTTTTCATTAAAAAATCTGTAATTTCAAAATCCAGTTCTTCGTCAATATCCCAGGCTTCATCGGCGTCTATCTCGAACATGAGCGGTTTATCACCGATGCGGTGATGCTTGCGCGCCAGATTCTCACGAGTAAAAAGATACATGCAGGAATTCTCTTCGTACACAGGCGGCAGGTCTTGAGTCTGGATCAGTTCAAGCGGATTGTGATTGATGGCGCGTCCATCCTGAAAATACAAGCGTGTTTGCAGGCGGGTTACTGAAAACAAAGAATCATATTTGGGATATTCGGCAAAAAACTTTTGGATGCCTTGTGAGATCGTCGCAGATTTCAACAATGGATTCGTCGAATGGGTCTGCAAATTAAACTCTGCATCCTCCTGCGCAGTATCGTGCAGGAGAAT
>JAEURE010000056.1 GCA_016789485.1 Anaerolineales bacterium
TAGGCAATAGGTTGGCTGTCCCCCGTGCTATGGCTTCTATAATAAGTGTGTCAACAGAGAGAGGGAGGTGGTAGCCATGTTGCTCGGTGTGACCAATCGGAATAAGGATTACTTTTCCTCGTTCACTGTCAGGTGGAAGGAAAGTTTGTGCCTGACTCATTGATAAATGGGGTTGGCGAAGGAAGTCAGATGATAAATGATTGAGGAATGTACTTTGCGGGTCAATACCTTGCGGTGCAAGGCAATATACTCTTGTAAATCCATCGTCGCGGAGACTATCCAATAAATTTGCGAGATACTGAAAGAAGATCGGTTCTGGGAGTTCCAATCCGCTGCCGCGCCAGCCAAAGGGAAAGACTGGCAGGAGACCGATTTGGGGAGGGTTGCTCAGTTGCTCTGTGAGCAGATCAAGGTTATATCCTGAGCCGAGCGGAAGCACCAGCGGCGTATCTCGTGGGAGTTCCGCAACAGCATCCCAGGTCAGTTCATCGTATTTGAAAATACTATGTTTGCGTGTAGTCAATTAATACTCCTATTCATTTTTTACTTCAAAACATATTTCTTTGGAAGCAAATACCAATCCAAAAATCTTTCCATGCGTTCAAACACATCAAAAAGATTTTCGCGCCTTAAGAAGCCATGCGGTTCGTCATCGTAAGTTTTATATTCAAAGGTCTTCCCTTCGCGGCGCAATGCTTCTACCCATTCTTCGCTGGCTTCAGGCGGGACGATGGTATCAAGCAAGCCGTGCAAAATCAAAACAGGTTTTTGAATGTTCCTCACCTCGGCAATGGGGGAGCCCTTGAGATATGTTTGAAGATTGTCCGCGGGATGCCCTAAAAATATTTCGGTATAGAGGCGCAGACGTTTTTCGCATTGCGCCCACGAACTCACTAGATTCGAGTCGCCATATTTTGCTACTCCGCATGCAAATAGATATTCCGGGTCGCGGGACAGGGAACAAGCTGTCATGTATCCACCATAGCTGCCGCCTGTTATTCCAATTCGATCTGGCTTTATATCTTTTATGCTGCGCAAGTATTTTGCACCATGTAAACAGTCCTGGGTATCACCGACGCCCCAATCATTGTAATTGGCACGTTCGAAATCCTTGCCATATCCCGTGGAGCCGCGATAGTTTGGTGCGAGATATGTGTAGCCTTTGGCAACAAAGTATTGAGCAATATCGTCCCAGGCAAAGCCATATTGGTCCTTCGGTCCTCCGTGCGGATATAAAATTGCCGCTCCATTCGATTTTTCAGGACGATATAAATATGCGGGGATCTCCAAGCCATCATAGCTTTTGTAGGAAATCACCTCAGGAACGACAAATTTATTTTTCTGCAACGCGGGTGGATTGGAGAATGTAAGCTGTGTTGTTTGTTTGATTTTCAAATCCATGCGATAAATGTCAGGAGGCGCAACGGGGCTTTCGAACTCAAATGTAATATATGATTCGTCTTTCGCCCAATTTGGGTTGGAATGAATCCCCACTTCGCTTCGCACCGTGGACATTGAGCCTGATTCTGTGTCGATGAGCATTAACTCGAACGAGCCGTTTTTATTAACCACCGCAAGGATTTCTTTTCCAGAAGGTGACCATTCATATTGGAAGATATCCTGGTCTGCTTTAGTGAGCTGGTGCAGTCCTTCTCCGTTTGGTTTGATGAGATACAGCTCTTCGTGTTGAGTCTCCTGGGCAATGAAGGAAACCCACTCTCCATTCGGCGACCATTTGGGCGAGATGGCCCGCACAGAAGGTTTGCCATATAAAGTGATCTGCTTGCCCGTTGCGATTTCAAGCAACACAATATCGAGCCGATTCAAGTCATCAAAGCGGCGCAGATTGAAGAGAATGAATTTCCCATCGGGAGAGGGACGGGCGTCCCAGTGATCACCAATTGTGTCTGTGGTTAATGCGCGCGGCCAGGAACCTTCGCGGTCTGTCAGTAAAAGTTGATCTGTGTCGTAACGTTCGACTGTAACGATCAAGCCGTTTGAGTCGGGCATCCAGCGCGGACCGCTTGCCGCGACGGCGAAGTCAGTGATCCTTTTGGGCAGCCCGCCATCGTGCGGGACAATGTGCACATGTCCCTTGATACCAAATGCCAGCCATTTTCCGTCAGGCGACCATTCTGGAGTTTCATCATCCCAGTATGCCGCCAGCGCACGCTCGGTGGTAATGCGCGAGAGCCAGCTTCCTTTGGCTGACATGGTGTAGACATCAGAATGGGTCTCGCCATCCTTGATGCAGGCAATTTGTCCCTGAGATGAAAGCGAGTGAGAGCGAATCCGTTCAAGGGAAGTTAGAAGCGAGAGGTCCAATCCAGGGGGAGAGCTGAGGTCAGTACGTTTGAGTGCAGGCCAGCCGTTCCGTTCATATTTTTCGGTGAGTTTGATGGGATTTTCCATTGGAGCGAGACCTTCCTTTTACCCAATTTTACCGCCGTGTTATTGGATTGCAGTTTTCGTTTGGCAAAGAATTAACTTTCGATAAATCACAAATTACAGTAAAATTCTACTTTAGGTAGATGTTAATGCGTCCTAAACGTTATTCCCTTGGGAAGTGATGTAATGCGCCATGCTGCAGTTTCTGTCATGGCGCATGTTGTTTTAAGAAAATATTGTCAACGGAGGATGATACTATGAAACGGAAGGCGCTTTATATATTTTTGTTGTTTGCACTGCTTCTTTCTGCATGTGGAGGAGGCGGGCAAGCTGCAGTGGTCCGCATAGGTTGGGCCGGCAGTCCAGATACATTAAATCCGGGCATGGCGATCCTGACGGAGGCTTATACAGTCTTCGAACTTGTATACGATTCCATGTATGACCTCAACCTGGACGGGTCATTTACCCTAAGCCTGGCAGAGAGCGTGGATGTCTCTGACGATGGTTTGGTGTATACCTATAAAATCCGCGACGGCATCAAATGGCATGATGGCGAGGATCTGACCGCCGAGGATATTGCATATACTTATAACCTTTATAAAGACACCCCAGAATATCCATACCTGAATGGATATTACACGCCGTACTTCGACTCCATCGTAGCCAATGGAAATGAAGTGGTTTTGACGCTTACTGAAGCTATTCCAAATATCGAAAGTCAGCTTGTTTTCCTGTATGTGCTGCCCAAGCATATTTGGGAAAATGAAAACAAACTTGAATTTGAGAATACTGCCATGATTGGCTCCGGTCCATTTAAGATGGCGGAATATGTTCAGAATGAGTTTGTCCGCCTGACCGCAAACAAGGAATATTTCTCAACTCCACCGAAAATTGACGAAGTGGTCTTTCAAACTTTTGAAAATCAGGACGCACTTGTGCAAGCGATCAAGACCGGTCAACTGGACATGGTGACCGAAATGCCGAATACTGCCGCTGAAACATTAAAAGCCGAAGACAATGTTGAAGTGGTTGTTGGCGCGCCGCTTGCTCCCGGTGTGACCGATATTATTTTCAATCAAGTTGACCCTGAAAATTGCCCCACAGATGCAGGCGGTCTTTGCACGGGGCATCCCGCCCTGCGGGATCGGAACGTCCGCCTCGCAATGGCACATGCCACAGACAAGCAAAAGCTGATCGATCTGATTCTGCTTGGTTTGGGCAATCCCGGCTTGACGCTAATCCCGGATGGCCTCGGTGTTTGGTACAACGACTCTATTCAGGATTACGAATTTGATGTTGCTAAAGCCAACCAGATTCTTGACGATGCAGGCTATGCAGACGCGAACGGTGATGGTGTCCGCGAATTACCGGACGGCTCAAGGCCTTTAACCTTCCGCCTGAACTGGCCAAGTGACAGTATCAACGCCCCACGCATGGCAGAACTGTTAAGTGAAATGTGGGCTGAAATTGGAATTACACTGGAGCTCCAAGCTGTAGACCCCGATGCTTTGACCGCTCAGTGCTGCCCGGCGTTTGATTTTGATATCATGATCTGGGGCTGGGCATCTGACCCTGACCCAAGCGCTTTGCTGTATGTGTACACAACGGAAGCAATTCCATCTGGTTCGAGTGAAACCGGCTACTCCAACCCTGCATACGATGAATTGTATGCCAAGCAGCAAACTACGTTGGATTTTGAGGCCCGCAAAGATATGGTCTGGGATATGCAGAAGATCGTCCATGACGATGTTGTGTACATCATTCCGTTCTATGACGCCAACGTACAGGCATATCGTACGGATCGCTTTACCGGCTGGATCACTGACCAGGCCAAGGTTGAACTTTCTGATGTTACTTCCCTGCTCGTGATCGAACCAGTTAAGTAGCTATCTTATTTTGGATGCGGAGGAGAGTTCCTCCGCATCCAAAATTTCAAGTATTGAAGGAGAGTGCCTTGAATCGAACTCGTGCCTTTCTTAAAAAAACAGCCTGGGCATTATTCACGATTATTTTTGTAATCATCCTGAATTTTTTTCTTTTTCGCGTTTTGCCGGGTGACCCGGCCCGGGCAGGCATTCGTGACCCGCGTTTAAAAAAGGAAGCGATTGAGATGCTGCGCGTCCGTTTCGGGCTCGATAAGCCAGTCATCAATTGTTTCGAATCTTTAAACCCGATACAGGTTGGCAGCTGCGCGGTCAATCCCTTCGATACCCAATTCTTTATCTATGTGCGCAACCTTGTTCAGGGCGAACTTGGAATCAGTTATCATACCAATCGCCCCGTGACAGACATCCTTGCCGAGCGATTGTGGAATACTGTTTTGCTGATCGGCGCAGGACAAATCCTTTCCATTATTTTTGGCGTGGCTCTGGGCATCTTTGCGGCCTGGAAGGCGCGCACGTCCATCGATTATTTAGCCGTTGGCTCCAGCCTGGTTGCGTGGAGTCTGCCGACATTCTGGCTTGGAATTATTTTGCTTTTTTGGGGAAGCGCGCACGGGTTTCCTTTGGCTGGCAAAGCCACTCCAGGGATGAGCTCCATGCCTTTGTTGCAGCAGTGGGGAGATATCGCCCGCCACATGTTTTTGCCTACATTGACATATACCATCGTCTACATGGGTGAATATACATTGATCATGCGCTCCAGTTTAATGGATGTTCTTTCTGAGGATTATATTTTGACGGCAAAGGCTAAAGGATTGAACGCCTTCCAGATCCTGAAAGATCACGCACTAAAAAATGCCATGCTTCCATTGGTTACGGTCATTGCCATTAATTTGGGTTTTACTGTGGCGGGTGCAATTCAGATTGAAGCGGTCTTCTCCTGGCCGGGTCTGGGCAGCGCCATTTATGAGGCAGTTGTCCGCCGAGATTTCCCGGTGCTGCAAGGGGCGTTCCTCTTGATCGCCGTTGCGGTGATCCTTGCCAATCTTATCGCAGACCTTACTTATAATTTCCTCGATCCACGCGTTCAAACGGAGTAGCAATGGAGAGCACAATCCAGTCATCTGAACAAAATCAATTGCTTGCCCGTTTCTCGGGATTCTGGCAATCTTTTAAAAAGAATCGCAGTGGACTTATCGGACTTGGAATGCTTGTCGTTATTTTGGTAATGGCTATTTTTGCGCCGCTGATCGCCCCTTATGCTTCATCTTCCACCTCCTCTGCGGGGTTGAGCGATATTTATAACCCGCCCAGCGCAGCACATTGGTTTGGGACAGATGATGCAGGGCAGGACGTATTTTCAAACTTTATTTTCGGCGCTCGGGTCTCATTGACGGTTGGTTTCTTCGCCGCATTCATTTCCATCATTATTGGCGGGATCTTCGGATTGGTGGCTGGTTTTTTTGGCGGGCGCTGGGAAAATTTCATCATGCGCTTTACGGATATCATGCTCGTCATCCCAGACCTGCCGCTCATGGTTGTAATTGTCGCTTTGACCAAGCCCTCCCTGCTCAACATTATTTTTGTGATCGGGTTACTCGGCTGGACGACAACCGCTCGTGTTGTCCGTTCGCAAACTCTGGCGGTGAAGTCGCGAAAGTTTGTCCTTCGCGCGCGTGCCATTGGCGCAGGAAAAGGACATATTGTTAGCCATCATATTCTGCCATTAGTGATGCCGATCCTTGTGGTACAGGCAGTGCTTGTGGTTTCACTGGCAATTCTGAATGAAAGTGCCCTCTCCTTTATTGGGCTTGGTGATCCAACCGCTCTTTCCTGGGGACAAATGCTCAATTACGCCTTTGGACGCGGAGCCATGTCCACTGGGGCGTGGTGGGCATTGGTTGTTCCAGGGTTTGGAATTGTTTGGGTGGTGCTCGGGCTGACTCTGCTTGGGCAGGGTCTTGAGAAAGTGTTAAACCCAAGGCTGGAAACACATCATTTGATGCAGGGCAGGCCTTCGGTCCAGAGTGAGGCGGGGTGGGACGTTGCTAAAAAAGGAACTCTGCTCGAGGTCCAAAATCTATCCATCAACTATGTAAATGAAGGTCAGCCGCCTGCGCGTGCAGTTGAGAATGTAAGTTTTACATTGAAGGAAGGCGAACTGATCGGGCTGGTGGGCGAAAGCGGTTGTGGAAAAACAACGCTGATGCTTTCCCTACTGCGCCTGCTGCCTGCTGCTGGGCAGATCGTAAATGGCAGAGTTTTCTTTAATGGGAAAGACCTTGTGATGCTGGGGGATGAAGAATTGAATGATATTCGCTGGAAGGGGATATCGATTGTCTTTCAAGGTGCGATGAATGCGCTTAACCCTGTCCGAACGGTTGGAGACCAGATTGCGGAATCAATTACACAGCATTTGCCCGGTTTCCCGAAGGAAAATATCGAAGCGCGTGTGATCGAACTGCTGGAATTAGTCGGGATTGCTGCCGACCATAAAGATCATTTCGCGCATCAGTATTCGGGCGGAATGCGGCAGCGCGCCATGATTGCGATGGCGCTGGCATGCAATCCGCAAGTGATCATTGCAGACGAGCCGACCACTGCACTGGATGTGATGATTCAAGCCCAGATCCTTGAGCTGTTGGATGGTCTTCGCAAGAAATTAGGGCTTGCCATTATTTTCGTAACTCATGACCTGGGCGTGGTTGCGGAGATGTGCGACAAAGTCCTGGTAATGTATGGCGGTGTAACGGCTGAATATGCGGATGTGGATATTATCTACAACAATCCAAAACATCCCTACACACAGGAATTACTCAAAGCCTTCCCGGACCTGACAAAGCCAAAGAAAAAATTATCCTCCATTCCCGGCTACCCACCGCGGCTGGAGGCGTTACCTGCGGGGTGCCGCTTTGCGCCGCGCTGTCCATCCGTATTTTCCCGCTGCCATACCGAACAACCCATCCTTCATGATCTAGGGAACGAGCATCTCGCCAGCTGCCATCTCCTTGAGGCTTCAAAATGAGCACAGATAATTTTCTGGAACTCCGCGGATTGAAAAAATATTTCGACGTGGGACGTCCCTCCCTTTTCTCGCGAAAGTCGCGGGACTTGCACGCAGTGGATGGCGTCACTTTCACCCTGCGGCGCAGTGAAGTGATCGCGTTGGTGGGGGAGAGCGGCTGTGGAAAATCCACGCTTGCGCTTTTGCTGATGGGATTGGAAGACCCGACAGAAGGCACCGTTACCTACGAGGGACGTGACATTACCCATTTGGATGACCGCCAGCGCAAGGACCTGCGCCGCAAGATTCAAATGGTCTTTCAGGACCCGTATGAGTCGTTGAACCCAACACAAACCATCGAAGAGATCGTCACCGAGCCGCTGGTCGTACATGGTTTTGCCAATAATGCCGACCGCGAACAAAGAGTAAAGAAAGCAATGGAAGACTCGGGTTTAAAACCTGCCGAGGTTTATTTACATCGATATCCGCACGAACTCTCTGGCGGACAGCGCCAGCGCGTGGTCATTGCCGCGGCGCTTGTGCTCGAGCCTGAAATCATTCTTGCAGACGAACCCGTATCCATGTTGGATGTTTCCATCCGCGCAGAGATCATTAATCTGCTGGCTGAACTTCGCATCACCCGCCAGATCGCCGTCATCTTCATCACGCATGACCTGGGTTCCGTCGGCTTTTTTGCCGACCGCGTGGCTGTGATGTATCTTGGGCGTATTGTGGAAATCGGCACCATGCTTGAGGTTTTGGAAAAACCCCAGCACCCGTACACCAAGGCGCTCATCTCTGTTATCCCCGTCCCCAACCCGCGCCTGCGGCGCGAACGCATCATTCTTCAAGGGGAAACCCCCAACCCCATTGATATTCCAACTGGCTGCCGCTTTCACCCGCGCTGTCCTGTAGCGCTTGCCACCTGCAAAGCCAGCGATCCGCCGCTTGTTACGCTCAGCAAAACGCATCAGGCTTCGTGTCTGCTTTTGGTTCAATAAATGGATATTGTCAGCCTGCAAAACCCAAAAGTAAAATACATCGTTAAACTTCGTGAAGACAAACGCCAACGCCAGCGGGATGGGTTGATTCTCGTTGAAGGGGTTGATGAATTGACTTTGGCGCTCGAATCTGGACTTAGACCGCAATCGCTTCTGACCGCGCCTGAGCTTGCCAGCCAATCCATTGATATTTCCAACGCTGAAATTACCACTGTCAGCCGCGCGGTCTTCGAGAAAATATCCTACCGCGATAACCCAGACGGCTGGCTGGGGATCTTCCCCGTACCAAAAACTTCTTTGGATGACCTGATATTGTCAGCAACTCCATTGGTCATTGTGGCGGAGTCTGTTGAAAAGCCCGGCAACCTCGGCGCGATTCTGCGTACAGCCGACGCCGCCAAAGTGGATGCGGTCATCGTCTGCGACCCGCGCGTGGACTTGTGGAACCCGAACGTCATCCGCGCCAGTCGCGGTGCAGTTTTTGCCGTACCCACTGTCGAGGCTGATTCGCCGACTGCGCTGGCATGGCTCAGATTAAGAAAGATGCGCATATTGGCGGCGACGCCGTCCGCTGAAGTCTTGTATACAGATGTCAACATGAACGAACCCATCGCGGTTGCTGTCGGCACGGAAGATGAAGGGTTGACCGATTTTTGGATGCAGAACGCGGATGTGAAGGTGAGGATCCCCATGCTGGGAAAGGTCAACTCACTGAACGTTTCGATCGCAACCGCGTTGATAACCTACGAATCTGTCAGGCAAAGAAATCGCAAGTAATTTTTGCCAACTAGGGGGTAAAATCGTTCAAAATATGCAGGAAAGTAAGTTTGTCCCGCCCTCTGAATTGGTCTTTGCACGTTTAGGCAAGGATTTAAGCGCTACAGCAAATGCGATTGAAGCGGCAGAGATCATTTTAAATGCGGCAAACGACCTGATCGGCTGGGATGCCTGTTACCTGATCCTGTACGATCCTGACCAGGGTGGAAGACCTCGTCCGCTGTTGGCCATTGACACAATTGATAATAAGCGGGTGGTTGAATACAACGTTGTTCCTGAAAAACCATCGGAAAATATGCTAAAAGCCATACGCGAGGATGGCTTTTTGTCGTTATATGAAGGCGTATTTGAAATATCCCCGTCCCTGTCTTTTGGAGATAGAAGCCAAAGGACATTGTCTCAACTATTCGTCCCCGTCCGCAGTGGTGTGCGGACCATCGGTGTGCTGTCAATCCAGAGCTATCAACTCCATGCGTATACAAAAAGCTCGCTTGAATTGCTTAAAACGCTGGCAAACCACTGCGCTGGTGCATTGGAGAGGATTTGGGCACAGGAAGCCCTGACCCAACTGGCGGAACGCTTGAAGGTTCTGTACCAGGCGGCTCATGATATCAGCGCCAGTCTGGATATGGACGAACTCTGTAATGCCATCCTTTGCACCGTTGAAAAAGTAATGCCCTGTGATGATTTCGTCATTGACGGGTATAACCCTTTGAGCAATGAGATCGTGCCGATCTATGCCATTGAATATCCGCGCAGGCAGGTGGTTACCGAAAAGTATGTTGCCGACCACGGCATGGCGGGCTACGTGGTTCATTCCAAGCGCTCGATCCTTTTCAACAGCGTGGAAGAGATGGATAAGAGCGGGATCAACTTCGAGTTCTATGGAAGCGACGGGAAGGAAGCCTCTCAATCTCTCGTGGCAGTTCCAATGATCCGCCACGGCAGGGTGACGGGGATGATCTCCGCGCAATCCTATAAGACGGACGCCTACACAAAGGACGACCAGTATCTGCTGGAATTGCTTGCCACGCATGCAGCCATTGCGATCGAGAACTCGCGCCTTTTTACAACAGTTCAATTATTGGCAAATACCGATCCGTTGACCGGGGCACTCTCGCGCCGCAAGTTCTTTGAATTGACAGAACATGAATTCAACCGCTCAAAGCGCTCCTTGAAACCCATTTCCATTATCATGCTGGATGTTGACGAGTTCAAAAAATTCAATGACCGTTTCGGGCATCAGGTGGGAGACCAGGTCTTGCGTCTGGTCGTTTCTCGCTGTCAAACCACCCTGCGCAGTGTGGATATTTTCGGCAGGCTGGGCGGCGAGGAATTTGCCGTGGCGCTCCCGGATACGGGGGTGGAACATGCAGTTCAAGTAGCTGTGCGTTTGAGCAAAGTGGTCGAGGACGGGGACTTTAAAAGTGCGGGGCAGCTTTTTGAAACGTCAACAGGGAAAAAGATCGATGTGGATTCGCTGAAAGTAACCGTAAGCATAGGGGTGGCGACCTCAACTGAATCTTCCAGAAACCTCGAAGAGTTGATGGATCAAGCCGACCGCGCCATGTATTCCGTAAAAAATGCGGGAAGAAACCGAATTCACGTCTGGAACAGCGGAGAGTGAGCATGCAGGCAGTCTGGTTGGAGGATCATAAAATTTCAGTGCGGGATGTACCGCAGCCGAGGAAAGACAAGGAAGCGTTGATCAGAATCCGCAAGGCTGGTATTTGCAGCACAGACCTTGAGCTGGTAAAGGGATATTATCCATACACTGGGATTTTGGGACATGAGTTCGTCGGTGAAGTGGTGGACGCTTCAGACTCCGCCTGGCTTGGCGCCCGCGTCGTGGGGGATATCAACGCTGTCTGTGGACTCTGCGAAGCCTGCCGCAACGGACGATCCACGCATTGTGAGAACCGCACTGTACTGGGGATCGCCAACCGTGACGGAGTGTTTGCCGAATACACCAGCCTGCCGCTCGAAAACTTGCACCGCGTTCCCGATTCTGTGCCTGACGAGATGGCAGTCTTCACCGAGCCGCTGGCCGCCGCGCTTGAAATTCAACAACAGATCCAGATTCAGCCGACAGACAGAGTGCTGATCATTGGCGCAGGCAGGCTGGGACAGTTGATCGCGCAGACCCTTGCGTTGACAGGTTGTGACCTGCACGTGGTGGCGCGTCATTCCTTGCAACAGAACCTGCTCACCGCGCGAGGGATTCGCGTCACTTCCGAGGCGGAGATACAGTCCCGCAAATGGGACATCGTTGTGGAAGTGACTGGTTCCTC
>JAEURE010000057.1 GCA_016789485.1 Anaerolineales bacterium
GATCCAGCCGAAGCAGATGGCTTCCTCCACCGCATCCACGTATGGGATGGATGGTTTCTGCGTAAATTTCTTGTACTGGATCAACCAGATCTCTTTGCAGGTCTTGTGATTCTTTTCCAGCCACTCACGAAATTCCTCACGCGTGGTTACATAAATTGTTTCGCCGATTTCCATATTTCTCTCCATGTCATTGCGAGGAGGGTGATCTTCCCGACGAAACAATCTCCAATATCGTGACAGAGATTGCGCACCGCACTGGTGCGGCAAGTGTCGGGCTAGCGCCCTCGCAACGACATAATTAAAAACGCCTCTCATTTTGAGAGGCGACATGATATAGAAGTCATCTCTCATCTCTCAGACAAATGTCTGCCGAAGTTGGCACCGCTTGAACGGTTGCCGAGGCTTCAAAGGGTCGGTCCCTCAGCCTCTCTGGATGAGCATATCCGTAAATTGTTTAGTCGTACATCTAGGCATGTATAACATGAGGAGAGATGCATGTCAAATAAAAATTATGCTTGACTCGCTACGGATTCACAATTAGACTCTCGGATAAGATTTCCCTTAATTGAAAAATGAAAACGGTTCAACCTGTTCAATCCTTTGACAAGATCAAGCTCCTCGCGGATTCCCGCCGCATGGACATTTTACGCCTGTTGATGGCTTCCCCCGCCACACTTACGCTTCTCGCACGGACCTTGAAACAGTCCCCCGCATGGATACGTCACCACATCCTGGCATTGGAGTCCGCCGGCCTGATTGAGGTAGGTGAAACGCGCCGAACAGGCAAAGTGACAGAAAAGTTCTACCGCGCCAAAGCCGATGCTTTGCTGCTGCAGGAAATCATTCTCCCCAAAACAAAAAAACCAGCCATTATCTTTTCGGGCAGTCACGACATTGCCATTGAAGACATCGCCGAAAATCTTTCCAGGCACGTGAACTTATTCAGCATCCCCGTCGGCTCACTGGATGGACTTGTCAACCTCCGCCAGGGAATTTGTCAAATTTCAGGCGCGCATCTTTTGGATGAAAATGGCGAATACAACACGCCATTTGTACGCCGACTCTTTCCCGACCGTGAAGTCGAGATCATCACCCTCGCCTATCGCACACAGGGATTGATCCTTGCAAATGGCAACCCGAAAGGAATCAAGAAGGTTGCAGATATTGCTAATCACAACGTCCGTTTTGTGAACCGAAATCGCGGCTCAGGCACGCGGCTGTGGGTGGATATCCAATTCAAAAAATTAGGGATTCCCTTTGAAGAGGTGAACGGGTATGAAACAGTGGTCAAAACCCACAAGGAAGCCGCTTCTTTAATTGAAGCAGGCAAGGCAGATGCCGCTATTGGCCTGCAAGCCGCCGCTCATAAGTATGAACTGGATTTCCTTCCGCTCTTTGAAGAACGTTACGACTTTGTTCTGCCAAATGACCAGGAAAAGAATCTAAACCCGCTGCTCGAATACATCCAAACCGCCGATTTTCGCAATACGCTCAATTCATTGACAGGCTACAATACCACGCACAGCGGCGAGCAGGTTGCCATTTAACCGGCTCGCTTTTTATTTTTGTCTTTACAATTAAGTAAAAGCTTAATTGAGAAATACTATTTCACCGAAAGGATATAAACATGAAACACTCATCTCGAACCATTTTGTTATCACTATTGCTCATCCTCTCCCTTTTGATGACAGCCTGCGGATCAGCCGTTCCGACAACTGCTCCGGTTGTCGAAGAACCTGCTGCCACTCAGGCGCCCGAAACGGAGGCACCTACCGAAGCGCCAACTGCAATCCCCGCCCCTGCCAATCCGAACCTTATCCTCGCTACAACTACATCCACACAGGACTCGGGTTTGCTGGACGTTTTGATTCCGCTCTTCGAAGCAGAGTCAGGTTACACGGTCCAGACTGTGGCGGTTGGCTCTGGTGAAGCCATGAAGATGGGTGAAGAAGGCAATGCTGATGTGTTACTCGTCCATGCCCCTGCCTCCGAAGTGACTTTCATGGAAGGCGGTTTTGGTACCGACCGCTTCCTCGTCATGCACAATGACTTCATTATCGTTGGCCCTGCTGAGGATCCCGCTGGCATCAAAGGCATGACCTCCGCTAAGGAAGCCTTCACTGCCATTTTCAACTCAGGCTCACAATTCGTCACCCGCGGCGATGACTCTGGCACACACAAGAAAGAACTCGCGCTATGGAGGTCTGCTGAACTCGACCCCGCTGGACAGGAATGGTACGTGGAAACAGGTCAGGGCATGGGCGCTTCCATGACCGTTGCCTCAGAAAAAGGTGCCTACATCCTCACCGACCGCGCCACCTACCTCTCCAATAAAGATAATTACCAGCTTGAGATCCTCGTCGAAGGTGATAACAGCTTATTGAATGTATATCACGTCATCACAGTCAATGCAGAAAAGTGGACTGCCGCCAATTATGAAGGCGCTCTTGCTTTTGCTAATTTCATGATCGCCCCCGAAACACAAGCCGTCATTGGTGAATTTGGCGTGGAAGAATTTGGTCAACCGCTCTTCTACCCCGATGCAGACAAGACCGATGCAGACCTCGGGCTATAATTTATTGCAAGAAGCAGACAAGTAAGCATGTGGACAGGTAAACAAGCTCATAAACTTGCTTACCTGTCTGCTAATTTTCATGTGTTTACTAATCTCAATGCCTGCGGGGCACGACCTCACCTTCATGTCTGATATCTTTGAAATCACTTTTCTCTCCCTGCAAGTCTCGACCATTGCCACTCTTGTCAGTCTACTGATCGGACTTCCGTTTGGTACATGGCTCGCCCTCGGACGTTTTCGCGGACGTTCGTTTTTGTTGAGCATCATCAACACGGGCATGGCGTTGCCGCCTGTTGTTGTTGGTCTCGTGGTCGCTATGACGTTGTGGCGCAGCGGTGTGCTCGGTAATTTAAAGTTGATCTACACACCCTGGGCCATCATCATCGCACAGACGATCATCTCCGCACCTGTTGTGACGGGGCTGACTGCCGCCGCCTTGGAAGCACTCGACCCGCGCTTGCAGCAGCAGCTTTTGGGACTCGGCGCTTCACGCCTGCAAATGATCTGGCACCTGTGGCGAGAGGCACGTCTTCCGCTGTTAGCTGCTTTGATGGCAGGCTTTGGTTCTGTGATTTCGGAGGTTGGCGCTTCGATGATGGTGGGTGGAAATATCCGCGGGCAGACTCGTGTGCTGACGACTGCCATCGTGCTGGAAACATCCAAAGGGGAATTTGAAAAGGCGCTCGCCCTTTCTGCACTTTTGTTGACTTTAACGTATCTTATCAACCTGGCATTGACCTCCATTCAGCAAAGGGGCGCAAAGCGATGATTTCAATTAATAATTTACGCGTCCAACGCAATGGACGGGACGCGCTCAACATAGATTCTCTTGAAATCAAGAAAGGTGAGACGCTGGCAGTGGTAGGTCCGAATGGCGCGGGAAAAAGCACATTTCTTCTCGTTCTGGCGCATTTGATCAAGCCCGTCAATGGAGGAATAACTTTCAAAGGGAAGTTACTCAGGGATTGGGATGATATCGAATATCGCAGAAGAATCGCTTTTGTCTTTCAGGATCCGCTGCTGATGGATATGTCTGTGGAAGATAATATTGCGCTGGGGTTGAAATTTCGCGGTGTGAAAAAAGAAGATGCTCTCGAGCAGGTCATTAAGTGGAGTAGAGCCATGGGCGTGGATTCTCTGCTTAAACGCCGGGCAGGTCAGCTGTCAGGTGGTGAGGCGCAAAGGGTCAGCCTGGCGAGGGCTTTTGTCCTCGATCCCGAACTGCTTTTGATGGATGAGCCATTCTCGGCAGTCGATCCGCAAACGCGGACGCAGTTATTGAAAGACCTGACGAAAGTTTTGGCGCAGGATCACCGCACAACGATTTTCGTGACTCATAACTTAAAGGAAGCGGCGCAATTCGGCGACAGAGTTGCCGTAATCATTGATGGTAAGTTGAAACAGGTGGGGAAACCAAAGCAGATTAAGGAAAAACCTGTTGATAAAAGTGTGCGCGGGTTCTTAAAGGGGTTGTAGCAATCTACGAGATGCTTCGGCAGAGGAGTGCCGCATCACAGCAACATGGTCTTTTAACGGCATACACCGCGTTCTCACGCGGTGCAGCCAATAGACCAACTCAGAGGGAGGAGAGAGTTTGGAAGAGTAACTTGCGGTTACTCGATTACACAGGGTCCAAGTCAGGGTTTGTGCCGCACAAGGCACAGGTTGCCTTGTCAATCATGTTGCACTCAATCGCGTTGGAGCAACGATGTGCAAGAATTCTGGGCGGCTGGTCTGGCAAATGTTCAGCAGGGTAGACGACTTCGTTCTCAATGGCAACTTCGTGACCAACATGCTCACAATGTTTGATTTTTTCAACCTGCCAAGTCTTTTCTGCCATAACAGCTCCTGACTTCAATGTACGTAGTTTAAAATATAAACGCCTGTCCCGCCAGTGACAGGCGTCACATACTCACATGACAAAGTGCCTATATCGGACATGATATGTCCTTATATCTTTAATGAAATAGGAAAGCAGGAATTGTTCGACTCCCACTTTCCTATTTTTTATTTTTGTATCAGCATGAAGACACTGCCAGTATCTGAAGTTAGGTAGATCTCTCCAGCCTCATCCTGTCCAAAAGATGTGATCAACAAGTCCGTATCAAACAGGACCTGATTCTGCCAGATGCCATTGGTGAGAATCAACCCCCAGATCAGTCCACTGCAATAATCTCCGTAGAGATATATGCCATTCCATTCAGGTATTGAGCCGCGATAGACATATCCGCCTGTAACAGAGCAGCCGCCTTCACTATGGCTGTATTCGGCGGCGGGAAGCAACATACCGTCCTGAGCAAGACCATCATAACCGTGGCCGCCTTCCATAATGCTCCAGCCAAAGTTCGCTCCGCCGGGTGAACCAGCCGGGAGATGATCGATCTCCTCCCATTGACTCTGCCCCACATCACCGATCCACAAATCGCCGGTGAGGCGGTCAAATGATATGCGCCAGGGATTGCGCAAGCCATATACCCAGATTTCATTTCCAAAGGGATTGTCTGAAGGAATGGAATATGGATCGCCGTTGTCCACGTCGATGCGCAATATTTTTCCAAGCAGGCTGGAGATATCCTGTCCATTCTTCTGCGGGTCACCGGCAAGGCCGCCATCACCCAACCCGGCGTAGAGATAACCATCCGGTCCAAATGCCAGTGCGCCGCCATTATGATTTGGGTATGGTTGTTGAATAACTAGCAAAACTTGTTCACTATTGGGATCGGCGCTAGTACCATTTGATTGAAATCGCGCGATGTGCGTATTTCCGCCTTCCCCAGTATAGTTGACGTAGAAATAGCCATTCTGCTCGTAATTGGGATGGAAAGCCAAACCCAGCAGACCCATTTCGTTGCCCCTGTCGTTGACACGGTCATCAATGTTCAGGAAAGGCTGCTCGAGCAGTTGACCATTTTCATAGATGCGAATGACGCCATATTTTTCTATGATAAACAACCTGCCTGAGCCATCGAAAGCGGATTGCACATCCACAGGGCGGGTCAGTCCGCTGGCGATGAGACGCCATTCATAATTAGTTGGATCGGGAAATCCACTGACGGTTGGGACAGGGGTCTCTGTTGAAGGCGAGGATTCAGTTTGGGTCGGCGGAGCGGTGACCGGCGGGGAAAGAGGCGTAACGGTCGGGGAAACAGATTCTGCCAATCCTCCACAGGCGAGAATTGGCAGAGTTAATAAAATTAAAAGTCGCTTCATCATTATTCTTTTACGTCTGTAGTCTCCGCGTCCACCACATCATCCTGTGCACCATCGGTATTCATATTGCCGCTTAATGCTTTCATATGCTCTGCCACAACTTCCGGCGGGCAAAGTTCGGTAAAAACGTACGAGCCAAGCCAGAGCAGGGCGGCATCATCCACCACGCCGATGACAGGAAAAGTGATCGCATCGATGGGAAAGATCAGGTAGATGAACGCGCCAACAGGGATGAGCTTGGCAAAGAAATTTACGCGGCTGTCGCCCATAAGGCGCAGGATCAGTTTCATCTGGTTTAGTACATTGCGAACCACGCCGCCTTGTTGCGGAGTGATCGTGATATTTGACGGTTTCTTTTCTGCCATTTGGAATCTCCTTTGTAGTGTTTCCATTATATTCGATTTGGTATGCGTGCCGCTTTGATATACGAATCCAGAACTGGAGGGGTGCAAAAGGGTAATATCCTGAGATTACATATCGTCACAAATATATGACACAAAATCAACATTTGGAGACTTCTCATGGATATGATCATTGATTTTCCCGGCGGTTTGCGAGTGGATGCTCACTATCGCGGCCACGACTTTCAGACCGACCAGCCGCCCGCAGATTCGGCGCCCATGCCTTTCGAACTATTCCTTGCATCCATTGGCACGTGTGCAGGGATTTACGTGCTCGGCTTCTGCCGCCAGCGCAACCTGCCTACCGAGGGCATCCGTATTGTTCAACGCAACCACCCCAACGCGCAGGGCATGATCGAAAAGATCGACCTGAACATTGAGGTTCCGCCAACTTTCCCCGCCCAATATTATGAAGCGCTCGTCCGTTCTGCAGAGCTGTGCAAAGTAAAAAAGACTCTGGAGAATCCACCGAAATTTGAAGTGAAGACAGTGGTTACGGAAGGCGCGTAACAGAAATTAGTGACAGTTCATCTGTCACTAATTTTTTTATCGTAAAATCTCCTCATGCCCTACCTAATAGACGGACATAACCTGATTCCCAAATTCGGCTTGCGCCTGGATTCTGTGGATGATGAAATGGAATTGGTTTCCATTTTGCAGGAATTTGCACGGCTGAAACAACAGCAAGTAGAGGTCTATTTTGATGGAGCACCGCTCGGCTCCACCGGGACCCGCAAACTGGGCGCTGTCCGAGCGCATTTTATCCGCCTCGGGCAAACCGCCGACAACGCCATCCGCGCCCGCTTAAGCAACATGGGCAAAGCCGCAAAAAACTGGACAGTAGTCTCCTCCGACCGTGAAGTACAAGGTGCGGCACGAGCCAACCAGACTGAATCCATTTCATCCGAAGAGTTCGTGCGCCTGACTCGCAACGCCATGCAGACAACTTCCAAAACGAAAGCAGACGATAAAAAGCTTTCAGCACAGGAAGTGGATGAGTGGCTCAAACTGTTTCGTGAAAATAAACGCTAATTCAGACTATTCCACTCCACTTTCTTATTTTTCTTTAATGTATTCAGGACTAATCAGGTGTATATTATCTACATTGACACCTGCCCTCCCCTTTATTGGTATTTAGGTGTCTACCGCCGTCAGACTAGCATGTCCCCCCCATGCTGGCTGGCGGCGGAACCTTTAATGGAAAAAGAGAAAGCCGCGGATTTTAAAATCCGCGGCTTTCTCTTTTTTTAAGGCAAAAAATTTACTGAGCTTCCACTTCCAAATTTACAATTCGGTCCAATCGAAATGTCCGTTCGGCTTCGCGAGTGTGGCAATAGGCTTGCAGGTAAATATAGTCTGACAAACCGATCACATCCTTCGGCGAAATCCAGCGTTCGGAGGTCTCGCCGTCTTTATCCATGTATTTGATGAACAAGCGCTTGCCGCTGTGGATGGCTTCGCTGAGTTCCGTGGGCAGGTACACGCCTTCCTCAGGCCAGGCAGGCGAGTTATAAATACCAATGAAATCATCCAGAGATTTTTCCATGGACTTGAGCGAGTCCATCATGGCAAAGAAAAGGTTCTTGGCAGTGATGGCGTCCGCGAGAGCGCGAGAACCTGGCACAGTAGTCGAAACCTGAAAATCCTCTGCCAGATGCTGCAGGCTGTAGGATGGTAATTCATAGAACTCACGGGCCAGCAAAAGCGTATCGATCAGGTTGGGGATTTCAACCGTCCGTCCCAGTTTGCGAAATTCATTATCAAGGAATTGGATATCGAATTTGGCGTTATGACAAACGATCACCGCATCTTTTAATGACTCTTCAAGCTGATCGGCAATTTCTGCAAACTTCGGCGCCGCTGAAAGTTTTGATTCATCCAAGCCATTGGCGTGAACTGCCGAGGGTGAAAGCTCACGCTCGGGGTTGATGAGCAGGTCCAGGGTCGATTTGATGCGTTTGCCTTCGGTAAAGACAACGGCGATCTGGCAGATACGGTCCCCAAACCAGGGGGAAAGTCCTGTGGTTTCAATATCCAAAAAAGCGAAGCGGGCATTGGCGATGTTAAACATAATTGGCGCACCTTTTGAGTGCGCCAATCTTACCGTATTTTTGAAGGGGCGATCAAGGCAGGTTGAACACCAGCACATTGCCGCCAGACTGGTTTGTAATGTAAATCCGCCCATTGGTATCAAAAGCAATGCCGACCGGCCTTTTGAAAGGGGCATTTGAAAAGCTTCCATCGCCCCAAGCCCAGAGGAATTCACCGTTATTGTCAAAGACCTGCATACGGCCAAGGTCATAGTCTGTGACGTAGACATTCCCGTTCGCATCCACGGCGATGGCTTCAGGCGTGCCTTTTACTTTAATATCCGAGCCCATGTACCAGGCGGCAAGGACATTTCCTTCCGCGTCAAATTTTTGGACGCGTTTGTTTTCATAATCTGCCACGAAAATGTTTCCGTTCGCATCCACGGCAATACCTGTGGCGTGCCTGAATTGACCTTTGCTCACGCCGCCCCCGCCAAACTTCATCAGAAATTTTCCATTGTTATCGAATTTTTGAACGAAGGGAACAGCATCATCCGTTACATAGACATTTCCGTCCTTGTCTGTGGCGATCCCAATGGCGCGGATGAACTGCCCGTCTTCATTCCCTTCGCTGCCCCACATGGTGATGAATTTTCCCTGGCTGTCAAATTTTTGAATGCGGAAATTTTCATTATCCACAACGAAGACATTATCATTCGGGTCAATAGCGAGACCGCCAAAGCCGAGGGAATTGAATTCACCTTCGCCGCTGCCTTTGGCATCCCACTTATCAAGCAGATTGCCTTGAGGGTCAAAGACCAAAACGCGGCTTTTGCCCGCATCGTTCACATAAATATTTCCAGCGGAATTGACCGCAATGCCATACGGGTCTTGCATAATATCACCTTGATTTGTGATTTCAAGCAAGACTTCAGGATTCTTATTTATCTCGGGCTCAGGAGTGAATGTTGGGGTTGGCTCAGGACTTGGGGTAAACGTTGGGATCGGAGTGGGTTTTGCGCACCCGCCTAACAGAAGGGAAATTAATAAAACGAACAAGGCAATTCTTCTCATGTATTCTCCTCATCATCTGGTTTACAAGATTATAGGAGCAGAGAACCGCCAATACACCCTCCCAGCGGAGGGTATTTAATTTCAGGAATTATCCTATTGGGTTTTTACTTCTCAAAATACTTTCGCACCCTCGCGGCAATTTGACGCTCGGTCATTTTGTCTGCGGCTTCCACATGGATGTGCTTGACTTGATTGCCTTTATGCGCGAGCCGTTTTTCAAATTCATGCTTTGCTTCACCGGCGCCAAACACCAAAAGTGAATCCACATCACCAATGATTGAAATAACCTGCTGATAATACTTGTTGAGATGTTCGCGGTAGCGCCTGTCTTCCTGAGTTTCCGCCGATAGGAATTGTGGGCTGTAGGCTGTCTTCCCGCGCGAGCCCCCTTTGTATCTGACATGCTTCTCCATATTGGATTCGATGGTTTGCAGTTCCTCGCTCTTGCCTTTCAGGGTCACGATGACTGCCTTTTTGTGATCGATCCATAAACCGATGTGCTTTTCCATGAAACCTCCAAATCTGTTTCAACAAGCAGGCCCGATCCAATTTCAGTATACAGATTTCATATTGGCAATGCAAATCCACCCTGGATTAAGGTCAACGCGCCTGCCCGCGGACCTGGAACCTGAGTCCATCGACAAGGAGTTGGATCTCCACTGGAGCAGCAGGATGTCTATCCGCATACCGGAAGACAACTGTCAGCAAGAAGGGAGGCGAGTGCTCTTCGAGCGGCATCCACTCATAGGTAAGCATCACGCCGGGGCGGCCATTAATCGTGACAACATGATGATCATAATTCACTAATTGCCCGGCTTGCTCACGCGAACAGACAGCGATGGCATGGTCCGAATAAAGTTGATTTAATGGTTTTGACATGCGCCAATCTTACCAGCTTAGAAATTGATAAGTCCAAAAGGGAGAAAAAGTGTCCGAATTTAAGTGTTTTATTAGTGATGGGGGAATCGTATTGACAACCTTTGCAATATGCATAAAATATAGACATTACCTGTGCAATACATAAACAGGAATTTAATCAAGAACATTAGAAATCAGGAGAAATAAACATGAAACGCAGTTCAATCCTCTTATCGGTGGTTATGATCGCCGCCTTCGCACTTGCGGCTTGCGGCGCACCTGCCACCCCCGCCCCCACTGAAGTTCCCCCGACCGCGGCACCCACAGCCACGCCAGAACCCGAACTCAGTGACATTGTCGACACCGCCGTTGCAGATGGCCGCTTCACTACCCTAGTAGCCGCAGTTCAAGCCGCTGAATTGGTGAACACACTCAAAGGCGAAGGTCCATTTACCGTCTTCGCCCCAACCGATGATGCTTTTGCCGCTCTTCCCGAAGGCACATTGGACAGCCTGCTCCTGCCCGAGAATAAGCAAGCTCTGACCGATATCCTGCTTTACCACGTGGTATCAGGCAAGGTTATGGCGGCTGACGTGACCTCCCTCACCAGCGCCACCACCGTACTTGGCAAGGATGTCACGGTCAAGGCCGACATGGGCAATGTCTACCTGAACGACACGGTCAAGATCATCCTCACCGATATTGAAACCTCCAACGGTGTGATCCATGTGATCGATGCAGTTCTTCTGCCTCCCACGGAAGATGCCGCTTCCAACACTATCGTTGACATTGCAGTTTCGGACGGCCGCTTCGCGACCCTCGTCGCTGCTGTAACTGCCGCCGATCTGGTTGAGA
>JAEURE010000058.1 GCA_016789485.1 Anaerolineales bacterium
TTTGCCACACCGAGTCGGGGCGGGCCATTTCTGCGACGATATCAAAAGTGGATATTGCTCCCAGCGGGAACGAATCAGGATCCTCCTTATCAACGACCACTAATCTGTGATGATAGTTCTGGATCATCATGTCTGCGGCTTCACGCAGGCTGGCATTGATATCAATCGTCAAAGCAGGGTGCATGACATCGCGTACGATCAGTTTTTCATCCACGCCTTCTTTTACCAGCTTCATCAGGTCGTGCCCGCTAACCACGCCCAGGATCTTTCCTTTTGCATCCACGACCAGTACGGAGCGCCAGCCAGCAGACGTCATTGCGCGCGCGGCTGAGACAACCGGAGTTTTTCCGCGGCAGACTAGAATCGCATCTGACATTACATCACCAACCGTGTCCCTCCTGGTTTTCATTGCGCCCGCAATGCTGGAAACAAAATCGGAGAGGGAGATAATTCCAACAGATTTTCCGTTTTCAGTAACCAAGAGGCGGCTGACCTTTTTTTCCATGATGAGGCTGGCTGCGTCAGAGAGGGGGGTATTCGCTTCAACAGTATCAACTGGCTGCGACATAAGATCCGCGGCTGTTAATTTTCGCATGACGGTCAGGCTTTCCTCATCAGATGAAAGCCATTCACCAGCCATCAAGTCAAAGTCAGAAATGAGCCCCAAGGTGCGCCCATCGCGGTCTGCCACCACCAGAGCATGGACATGATGCTGGTTGAGCAATACCGCCACCTGTCCCAATGTGGCGGTGGGCTTGCAAGTGATCAACCCTGTGTGCATTAAATCTTTTACAAGTTTTGCCATGATGACTCCTTAAACTTCGTCTACTTCTTTGTACCATTTGACGCGGTCGCCCACACGATCGCGGATGCGCCACGCAAGCGGTTTGGGTTCGCTGTTCAAGCGTGCAATGATTTCATCCACCTGGGAGATCACTTTTGATTTTTGTTCATCTGTCAGTTGTGTGTAATGTTGTGCGAGTTGTTTTACTTTATCGAGATTCATGGTGGTGGTGCGCCACAACCCCCATTCGTTTGCACAGAGTTGTGCTGCGAATTTTATATTTATGGTTTCATGATCTATCTCCCCCAATGGATGTTCGAGCAGCAGCATGATGGTGTCAATAATATCTTTTTCGTTGATCTGCACGATCTGCATTTTCTCAAGCAGTAATTCCGTCAATGGGATGGTGGGGGAGTCGACTTCGAGGCGGTCCTTCCAGTAAATGGCGTGGCAGAAATCCAGCTTTTCGTAAAAAATATCCACGTGCAAACCAGTTCCGGGTTTGTCAAAGATCGCGCGTTCGCCCTCCGATGCGATATACACCTCGCGATTTTCCATATACCCCATCCTGGTCATCATTTCGGTGATCTGCCTGCTTTGTTTGCTGTAGGCGCCAAAATCAATATCGGTATAGGCGCGTCCCATGGCCGCTTGAAGATATCCAAATTTCGGACAGTGCATTTGAAAAGCCAGCGAGCCGATTACCCGTAAAAGGATATTCGCATCATCACTGGCTTTTAGTATCGCTTTCAATTCGTTCTCAAATTTCTCGCGCTCAGAACGATCTTGTTCGCCCATCCCGATGGAACTATTCGTCATACAGATCTCCTAAAAGAGAATTAAGCGGCTTGTACTTGATGAAAACGAGTTGTTGAACTTTTCTTATTTTTTCCGAACATTTTCGTAATTATAATGAAAAAATCAAAAACTTGCAAATTTCATCAGATTCTTATATAATGCGACATCAAAGTGAGCAATTTCCTTCATTCCCAACCTGAGACCAGTAAATGAGCAAACCTCTCATTCCAGCCCAACGGCGGGAACGAATTCAGGAATATCTGGCTATTCACCAAATCGTCCGCACGGTTGATTTGTGTGAAATGCTGGAAACTTCCGAAGCTACCGTGCGCCGTGACCTCGAATGGCTGGAGCAAAAGGGAGTGCTTGAACGCACGCATGGGGGCGCGATCCAAAATCAGCGTATGATCCTCGAACAGGAATACCAGCAAAGGGCGCAGCATCATCCCGAGGAAAAACGCCGTATTGGTGAACTTGCCGCATCCTTGATCGAAGACGGCGATATTGTTTTTATCAACAGCGGTACGACTGCCACACAGGTCTTGCAGCATATCCGGCGCGATTCCAGTATTTCCGTTTTTACAAATAATGTCAGCGCTGTGATGGAACTGGGCGACCCGGGTTTTCACTACTATATGACGGGAGGCGAGTTTCAATCCCGCTCCAATTCTTTGGCGGGGCGCTTCGCTCTGGACAATTTGGGCCTGGTCTATGCCAATAAAACGATCCTTGGCGTTGATGGAATCTCCCTAAAACACGGTTGCACCGTGCCGACCAACCCCGAAGCTGAAGTTGTCCGCAAGATGATCGAGCGCACAAAAGGACAAGTCATTGTGGTGGCAGACCACAGCAAGTGGGGCGTGGTTTCCAATTTTCAAGTCGCAAATATTGATGAGATAGATAAGCTGATATCAGACGAATACCTTGATCTCTCAGCAGTAGATTCGCTGGCAGTACATAACATTTCATGCCAGCTTGCCAGTTTCGCGCCTGTCCCAGCCTGACACGCCCAGACCACATGTCAGGTTTTTGATTCAGAGGAGTCATTGATGTCTTTTTTCTTTTCAAAGAAGCCCAAGAAAGAACCGACTCGCCTGTTCTTTGCCACCGATATCCATGGTTCTGAGCGTACGTTTCGCAAATTCATCAACGCGGGAAAGTTCTACAATGTAAATGTCATTGTGATGGGCGGGGATATTCAAGGCAAGTTAATGATTCCCATTATTAAAGAATCAAATGGACATCACCGCGCTACTGTGCAGGGACGCGTGGAACATCTTGCTACTGACGAGGAATTAAAAGCCTTGACAGGCAAACTGGATATTCTCGGTTTCTACTATAAGATCATGGAAGAGGATGAGTTCCGTGCGTTGCAGTCCGACCCCAAATCTGTGGAGGCATTGTTCAACGAGCTTGCCAAACAAAAGTTGATCAATTGGGTTAACCTCGCGGAAGAAAGGTTGAATGGCACTGGGATCAAGTGTTTTGTCACAGGCGGCAACGACGATGAATGGGATGTGTTAAATGTAATGAAGCAGGAAGGTGTAAAGTCTTTCTTTGCTTGTGAAAATGAAATGGTCCATATCGATGATGACCATACGATGATCTCCATCGGTATCAGCACGCCAACCCCATGGAAGACGCCGCGCGAAACCACCGAAGAAGAGCTGGGTGCAATGATCGATAAAATGGCGGCATTGGTTCCGGATATGAACAAAGCCATTTTCAATTTTCACGACCCGCCGAAAGATTCCACGCTGGACACCTGTCCCATGCTGGATTGGGATAAAGATCCACCTGAGCAAATTGTTCAGGGAGGGCAGCCAGTTATGCACGGAGCGGGAAGCGTTTCTGTCCGTGTTGCCATCGAGAAATACAAACCGATGCTCGGGCTGCATGGTCATATCCATGAGTCGCAGTCTGTTGCAAAACTGGGACGAACAACCTGTATCAATCCTGGCAGTGAATATGCTGAGGGCGTTTTGCGTGGATGTCTCGTCACGTTTGCGGATGGCGAAGTGCAAGGCTATCAAATGACGAGTGGATAATTCTGCAGATCGAAAGGAGGAGGTTTCCGGAATTAATTAGTTTGGTGTTGCAAGGAGATTGGTAACCGATAGAAGTTGTTATAACCAAAGGAGAAAAGAAATGGCTACAGCTACGGCAAAACCAGAAGTCTTTACTCGAAAAGCCTCAGGGCTTGTGCGTGTTATGTCTCCGTTCTCCGCCTTCGTCTACAACATTTTGACGATGGGTCTGATCTTCCCATGGACGTATTTGTGGGCACCCGGCGCTTTGCCGGGCGGTAAACTTGTTTGGGGGATTTTGTTGGCAATGGTGATCGAAATCCCCATTGCGCTTGTGTATGTTTGGCTTTCCACCGCTCTGCCGCGTTCCGGCGGAGATTATGTATTCCAGAGCCGCGTGTTTGGCGGCGGCACGGCGTTTACAGTGGTGATGTCCGGTTATGTGATTTGGATCTTGCAATGGGTTGCCTTGTCCGGATGGCTATTGTCTTATCTTGGATTCGCACCTTTATTCCTTGGGCTTGGCGCAACCATGAGCAGCGCGGCAATGACCAATCTTGGGCTTTGGTTTACAGGCTCAACCGGCATCATTGTTACGAGTATCTTGAACGCATTTGTATCCATGATGATCCTCATCAGTGGATTTAAAAATTATGTGCGCTTCCAGGCTGTCATGATCGGCGGCACGCTGCTCGCCTTTATCACAATGCTGGTGGTGCTGTTCTTGGGTGACCCCGCCTCCTCGGTGACAAAGATCGATGCGTTCGCTCTTGCGATTGGCGGGACTCAGAATTTTGTCCAAACCGCAAAAGATGCTTCCATCGCTGCCGGTGTGGATTTGAATCCGCCGTTCAGTTTGCTGGCTACGATCCTGGTGGCTCCCATTGCGTGGACATCCCTGCAGTGGGCAACCTATAGCGCCCAGCAAAATGGCGAGATCAAAAATGCCCGCTCCTTCAATAGCCAGGCATTCATTATTGTCGGTTCATTAATTTTCACTGGCGTTCTGCTTGCCATTCTTGCTTTTGCCCTGGAAAAGGCTGTTGGAACTGAATTCCTGTATGTGGCAGGCGCGGGCTACTGGGCAGGCGTTGGTGAATCAACCATTGCTGGGTTCTGGCTCTGGCCTAATATTATTGCAGTGGCACTGTCCGCTAGTCCGCTGGTTATCATTATTATTGGCTTGGGCTATATCCTTAATTCGCATCAAATCGTACATAACTGCTATATCGGTATGACGCGCGTAATGGTTGCCATGTCCCTCGACCGCCTGCTCCCCGAATGGATCAGCAAAGTGGATGAGAAACGCCACACTCCGGTCAATGCACATCTGGCTTATTTCCTTGCCAGCATCCCTGTCATCTTCCTCTACAATTTGAATTCAAACTGGGTTGCGCTGACTCTCGGTGTCACCTTTGCCTGCGGATATGTCTTTGTCGTAACATGTTTGGCGGGTGCGTTATTGCCGTACCGCGCAAAAGATGTGTACGAGTCGTCCCCGGGTGCCAAGTACAAGGTTGGTAACACTCCTCTCGTCACCATCATCGGCGTGATCGGTTTCATTCTTGGCGGCGCGATGCTCCTGATGTTCATGTTCTACGCACAACTTGGGCTAACCAGTACACTGGCTTACAGCGTCGTATTCGGCATCCTGGTCTTCTCGGCTGTTTGGTATATGATCGCCAAGAATGCCCAGAAATCCAAAGGCATCAACGTGGATTACGCTTTCAAGGAAATACCCCCAGAGTAAACCTGTTCATCCAATTTCGTCGCAGGTCACGTTTCAACAGCGTGACCTGCAAATCTTTTTTGGATTCAGGAGTGTGTATGGCTGTGATAGAAGAAGTTGTTCAAAAAATTGAAGATTGGAAGGGAAGGTCTGTTTCCATCCAGCCGCTTTCGGGCGGGTTGACGAATACCAACTTCAAAGTGGAAGTGGACGGTATTCCTCACTTTGTCCGCGTGCCGGGCGAAAGTACGGAACTGCTTGCCATCGATCGCAATAACGAATATCACAATACAAAAGCCGCCTCCCATGCAGGTGTTGCGCCGAAGATTCTGCATCACTTGCCTGAGCATAATGTGATGGTGATCGAATTTCTGGATGGCAAAACCATGTCGAAAGATGCGTTGAACGAAAGAGGAATGCCGACGCGCATGGCGCAGGCGATCAAAAAATTAAATCAGGGCCCGCGCTTCCTTTCGGACTTCAACATGTTCCGTCTCACAGAATATTATCTCAGCCTGTGCAAAGACCGCGAGATCCGCACCCCGCATGGCTATCTGGATAGAATGACGACCGTGACACAGATCGAAAAAGCGATGAATGTGAATCCTTTGCCAGCCGTGCCCTGTAACAACGACTTGCTTGCAGAAAATTACATTGATGACGGCAGGCAATTATGGCTGATCGATTATGAATACAGCGGGAACAACGACCCGACTTTTGAACTTGGAAATACCTGCCAGGAAATGCAGTTTAACGATGAGCAGATAAATGAAGTCTGTGCGGCATATTTTGGAGATGCAAAGCCGGATATGATTGCGCGCATGAAATTGAACATGATCATGTCTGACGTGGGCTGGGGATTATGGGCCGCCATTCAGGCAAACATCTCCACCATCGAATTTGATTTTTGGGGATGGGCAGAGGAACGATGGGGCAGGGCTGTTGAAAAAATGGACTCGAAAGAGTTTGGTGGCTGGTTAAAGGAAATTGTGCAGTAATAAATTCGATGCTCTCGGTGAACAGGTGAATTGAATGAAGAGTCAAGCAGAAATCGTAGTCATTGGCGGCGGAATCTATGGGGCGCAGGTTGCTTATCATCTTGCGAAATACGGTCGAAACGATGTGGTCGTGATTGAAAAAGGTGAAATTGCCAGCGGAGAGTCCTCGCACGCGGCGGGACTGGTGACGCAGTTTGCCACATCGCAAGCCATGCTCAAGTTCCGTATGTATAGCGTGGAGCTGTACAGTGAATTGGGTTTGTTTAATCACGTGGGCAGTTTGCGTGTGGCGTCCAGCAAGGAACAATTACTTGAAATGGAACGGAGCGTCAGCCGCGCCAAGGCATTGGGCCTGGATTGCGAAGTCATTTCGCCCGATGAAGCCTTGAAGGTCATGCCGCAGATTTCCAAAGAAAGTTTATATGGAGGCATCTATCTCCCTCGCGATGGGCAGCTTGATCCGTATACCACAACAACGTCCATGGCGAAGTTTGCCAAAGACCTTGGCGTGGAAATTTATACCAACACGCGTGTGACGGGAATCAAACTGTCAGCGAAAGGGGAAGTTCAAGCGGTTGTGACAGATAAAGGCGAGATTCGATGCGAGATCATCGTCAATGCAGCGGGGATGTGGGCGCCTCGTATCGCTGCCATGGCTGGGTTGCACGTTCCCACGACTCCGGTGGATCATCAACATATTGCGCTGCGCGCCGTGCCCGGGCATGAATTCGACCCAAATACACCATGTCTGCGCGACCCTGATAATTTGGTTTATATGCGGCAGGAGCAGGGCGGGCTTGTGATTGGCGGTTATGAACCAAAACCGTTGCCGCGCTGGATCGATGGCACGCCGTGGGAACATGGCAGCAAGAGTTTCCCCGGCGATTTTGACCAGTTTGAAATGCTGCTAGAAGGTGCAATTCGCCGCCTGCCATTTTTGGATCAGGCAGGCATCATCACGTTGGTTCGTCATCCCGGCGCATACACACCTGATTGCCAGCCATTGCTGGGACCGATGGCAGGTGCGCGCGGATTCTGGATGATGGCGGGCATGTCATTGAATGGATATGGCGGCGCGGGCGGCATGGGCAAATTGATGGCTGAGTGGATCATCGAGGGTGAAGCGCCTATGGATGTGTATGGGTACCGCGCCACTCGTTTTGGAAATTATTATTCTGACTTCAAATATGCAGCAGATCGAACCTGCGAGAGCGTGAAATATTATTACCGGTTACGTTTTCCGCATGATGAGCATGAAACGGCTCGTCCTCATCGGGTCAGTCCGCTTCATTATCGTCTATTGGAAAACGGTGCAGTCTTTGGCGAGAAGTTCGGCTGGGAACGTGTCAATTATTTTGACCCCGGCAAAGAATCCCGCCGCATGGGCGAAGATCAACGCTTGTGGGGCTGGACGAAACCTCCGTTCTTTGAACGGATGCGTGTTGAACATACTGCGACTCGCGAGCGGGTGGCTTTGTATGACCTGACTTCGTTTGGAAAGATCGAAGTGAAGGGAAATGGTGCTTTGCCGCTCTTGCAGCGATTGACCTCCAGCAACATTGATAAGCCAATTGGCAGCGCGGTGTACACTCAATTCCTGAACAAGCGTGGGGGAATCGAATCAGACTTGACTGTGACACGTTTGGGTAAAGATCATTTCTGGGTAATTACGGGGTCAGGTTTTATTGCCAACGATTTGGCGAGAATCCAAATGCACGTGGATGAAAACGATGGCGAGACGTCTATTCGCGATATCACGTTGGAGTATGCCTGCCTCGCTTTGTGGGGGCCGAGGTCCCGTGATGTGCTGAAGAAGGTCACGAGCAGCGATATCTCGAATGAAGCGCATCCTTATTTGACGACCAAACCGATTGTCATTAATGGCTCGCAGGTTCTGGCGCAGCGTGTAAGTTATGCTGGTGAGTTGGGTTGGGAGTTATACATCCCGAATAACCGTGCTACGATGGTGTGGGATATGTTGATCGAAGCGGGAAAGGAATTTGGTATGGAGCTCGGCGGGTATAAGGTGCTTGATCCGCTGCGTTTGGAAAAAGGCTTCAAGTATTTCACAACCGACATTACGCCAACCGTCACGCCATATGAAGCAGGTCTTGGTTTCTGTGTGGATTTGGACAAAGGGGATTTCATCGGGCGCGAAGCGCTGGTCAAGCAGAAGGTGGAGGGGGTGAAGCGAAAACTTTGCACCATGGTGTTGACTGATACCGACGAGTTCGTCCAGATCTATGGCGGCGAGGCGGTTCATCATGGCGAGAAGGTCATCACGCGTGTACGAAGCGGAGGCTATGGATTTACTGTCAAGAAAAATATTTTGTACGCCTTTTTGCCTGTAGAACTGGCTGTGAAGGGCAACCGCTTTGTTATCGAGTTGATCGAAGGCAACTGTGAAGCAGAAGTGACTGCTTCTGTGCTATTCGACCCGAAAGGCGAGAGAGCGCGTGCCTAGTTCCAAAGCTCAGCCTCCAACATATGTAGGTTTTGGAATGTTGACACCAGTCTATATCATGGCGTTGGATAAACTTCCAAAACTTAACACTGGCGCGCTTGTTCATCAGGTCAGTGAATATGTCTACGATGATGCCGCCATTATTGCCTGTAACCTCGCTCAATGGGGAGTGCCGACTGGCATGATCGGTACGGCAGTTGGAGATGACCTGCTTGGTCATCACGTTGCGGATACATTAAAGAGCATGGGTGTTCAGGGGAAGGTGCGGTTTACCAGGAAATATAAAACACCGCTTGAAGTAAATGTCTCGGATAAAAAGGGTGCGCGCACTTACTTTTGGCAGCGTTCCAAGGAGATTCTCGAGACACTGGACACCGCAAACCTTTCGCTGATCAGAAAATCCAAATTACTTTATGTGGATTGGTATGATGGTGATGCTCATATTATTCGTGCAATGGAAGAAGCTCGGCGTTTCAACGTGCCCGTTTTTCTTAATTTCGAGCATGGGCATCAACATCCTGAACTGCTCAAAAAATACTCAGGTCTAGTTACCATTTGCCAGGCAGTGACTGATGCCGCGCAGATTGGAAAAAGGCAGGCAATGCTTGGCGTTGCGCGAAAATTGATCAATTCTGGTATAAAGACAGCCATCATTACCATGGCTAGTCAGGGGTGTATGGTGGTGCAGGGCGATGAGATTATTCGCGCGCATGCGCCCAAAGTTAAGGCGGTGGACGCTTCCGGCGCAGGCGCAACGTTTTCATCGGGATTTATCTATGGCTACCTCAACGGCTGGGGGCTGGAGGACACCGTCCGTTTTGCCATTGCAGCAGCTTCGCTTAAAGTTACGCGTTCAGGGTTGGCAATGTTCCCTGTTCAGCAAATTATCGGTTTGGCGCGTACGGTCCGTATTGAGCGCATGGTCTATCGCGGCGATCAGTTCCATACCATTCGTAAATTCCTGCGCATTCCACAGAACAACCCAATTATGAACAATGTCTTCGTGAAGGAAAGCCAAAAGTTGGCCGCAAAAATTTTGCCAAAGAAAAAGGTGGAACGCAGGAAGATCAAGCGTTCCATGGTCGAATAAATTTAAAAATAAGGATGTGACCCCATGTCATTTGCAGCGCTGCTTACCCAGGAACAGGTTGAACGGATTCACGATGCCTCGTTGGAATTATTGGAAGATCTCGGTTTGAAAGTTCGTTATGAACCTGCGCGCGAACTTTTCAAACAGCATGGATGTAGTGTGGAAGGGGAGCGGGTTAAATTTCCGCGCACGGTTGTGGAAAAATACCGCAAGATGGTTCCGCCCACATTTACCTTTCACGGGCGCGACCCAAAGTTTGACAAGACAATCCCGCGGGATAGCCCGGTCATTGTTACAGCCAGCTCAGCGCCCGATATCATTGACCCAGTTACAGGCGAGGAAAGACGCGCTGAGTCAAAAGATATCGCGCGGATCGCCCATCTCATTAACGAACTTCCGGGTTACGACATCTTCTCCATTTCCACGCTTGCGGATGACGCGCCTGCGACTCAATTCACAATCTCGAGGTTGTATCCGTCCATCAAGTATTGTCTTAAGCCGATCCGTGTCACCACGACCGATCACAAGGACACGTTGAGCATCATGGAAATGGCATACATGGTGGCAGGCGGAAAGGAAGCGTATAAGGAGCATCCTTTCCTGACACACCATTACTGTCCCGTTGTTTCGCCGTTGACCATGGATAATCTTTCCACTGAAAATGTGATGTTCTTCGCTAGTGAAGGTTTGCCCGTGTATCCGACGATCGTGCCAAATGCGGGACTCACTTCTCCCATGTCCATGGCTGGAACGCTGGCACAGGGTAACGCGGAAATTTTGTCCGCGTTGGTGTTGATGCAAATGGTGATGGAGGGAACACCCACTATTTATGCCACGCTTGGCACAGTGGCGGATATGCGCTCTGGCGCATACACTTCAGGCGCAATTGAGTGCGGCATGCTGCACATGGCGTTTGCACAGATGGCCCGCTTTTACAACGTCCCTTCGGGTGGTTATGTCGGCTTGACCAATGCGAAGGTGAACGATGCGCAGGCTGGTTATGAGACGGGCATGTCCGGTATTGCCGGCCTGCTGGGCGGCATGGATATGTTCAATATTGGCGGCTTGATCGATGCTCTGAAGACCTTTGATTTTGCAAAGGCTGTGATCGA
>JAEURE010000059.1 GCA_016789485.1 Anaerolineales bacterium
AGTTGCCGAGAGTCTGGTTGCGGAAGGTGGCGCTGTGCAATTCACCCCAGGCGGGCAGTTTGACGAGATCTTTGCCGTATTCCTTTTGAAGCTGGGTAATGGTCTCTTCGAAGGCTCTGACAAAAATTTCATCGCGCGTTTCTACTTTATCCGTGGTGGCTTGGTCGTCCCACCACGGGCTGTCAGGTTGTTGAACAAGTTCGCGCATGACCACATACCAGCGGGAACCGCCCTCAGGCCAGTATTCCTGCGGCAGATCGTCTTTGAAAGTGTCCATCAGCAAATTCCACCAGAACCATTCAAAAAGAGAAGTGGCTTTCGAGTCGGCGGTTTCCTGATAATCCCATTCGCTGAGATACTGATCTCGGACAGCAGCCAGTTGCGGGTCCAGTTTGAGCGAGAGCAAAATTGGCACGAGGACTTCGGCGTTCAAGCTCTTTGAGTCACCGTGTATGCTTTTGATATATTCCGCGTCGACCTTGCCGGGTGCGTTTTCAATCAACTCCACAATGCGCGCGGCGCGTTGACCATAATCCCAGTCTTTAGTAATGAGGTAGGGATAATCGCGCGGGTTGGCTTGGTTGTTGGCTGTGGCAATGAAACCGCTTTCTGGATTGAAAGCATAGGGCAATTCATCGAAAGGAATGTAGCCCGTCCAATCATATTCGCTGTTCCAGCCGGGCACAGGTAGGGTGCCGTCACCGTTCTTGCGAATTGGGATGGTGCCCGGTGTTTGATAGCCAATGTTTCCATCTACATCTGCGTAAAGCAAATTTTGAGCGGGCACTGACCACATGCGGGCTGCAGTGCGGAACTCTTCCCAGTTTTGGGCGCGGTCAAAACCCCAAAGAGCTTCAAATGGAGTGTTTGGAGTCAGAGCCGTCCAGGCGAGAGCGACAGCATAGTTTTGAGGAAGCTCAATCCCCGCTTCATCCTTGAAAGGAATTGCTTCTGGATCTTTGGGGTCTACCTCATCTTTGAGAGGGCCGTATGTATCGGAGATGATAGGGCCATGTCTTGAAATACGAACAGTGATCTCCACTGATTCGCCGCCGACCACGTTGATGATTTCCTTGCGGGTTTCAAAGTCCACCCATTTTCCGTCTACTTCATATTGGTTGGGGTTTTCAGGGTTAACCTTTTCAATGAAAAGATCCTGCACATCGGGACCAAGATTGGTGAAGCCCCAGGCGATACGGTCATTATGCCCCGCAACAACCCCGGGCACACCCGCAAAAGAGAAACCAGTTACTTCGAATGGGCAGGCATCTGATTTGGGCATACAGTGCAGGGAATTTTGAAACCAAATGGAGGGCATTTGAATGCCGAGATGCATGTCGTTTGCAAGTAGTGGTTGGCCGGTGGTGGTCAACTTGCCTGAGACTGCCCAACTATTCGAGCCGATATCCGGGACGGTGGGACCAAGCACGTCTTCAAGCAGGGAAAGATTATCTGCAACGGGTTGAAAATTCAGGGATGCAAATTCAAAGGCCGCAGCGGCGTTTGATGGCTGAGTTTCAATGTTAGCCGTATTTTCGCCGATGGTCGGTACGATAACTGGATAATCAGCTGGATACTCGGGGAAAAGTTCCGCCAGTTGTTCCGGCGTAAGTGTCTTGAGCAATATGGCGCGCTGGATCTCGTCGTCCATGTTTCCACCCAAGTCCCACGCCATGGCTTTGCCCCAGGTCAGGGAGTTGACCGGTGTCCACGGCTCTATTTTGTAATCCGGGCTGAGCAACCCAACGACTGCATATTCAAGGCTTGCAGCGGTGCCATCATGATCTTTAAGATAGGCGTTCACACCGTCTGTGTAGGCTTGGGCAATCGCTTTGGCTTGCGGGGAGAGTTGTTCCCATTCCTGTTCCGCCACGTTTTTCCAGCCTAGTGTGCGGAGGAAGGAGTCGGTACTCACCTGTCCCTCGCCGAACATTTCCGAAAGTGTGCCAGACCCGATATGTCTCCAGGTGTCCATTTGCCAGAAACGTTCCTGCGCGTGAACGTAGCCTTGTGCGAAGAACAAATCGTGCGACGTGGTTGCGTAAATATGTGGAATACCCATGCCGTCCCGGTATACATCCACTTTTGCATCAAGACCATCCACTTTTATTTCCCCATCAATTTGCGGAAAGGATTCTTTGGCTACTTTGTTTGGCAGGTAGCCCTTGAAATAATAAAAACCTCCCCCAGCCGAAATGAGTACAAGGATCAATCCCCCGATCAGAATCTTCCCGATCAGTTTGCCTGCTTTTTTCATTTCTCCTCCGTGAGAAAAATATTAATCACAGGTTTATCAAGATCGATATTTTGATAAACCTGCGAGTTGAACCAAAAGATTTGGTGTGCCTGGAGTTTGTTTTGACGAAAATCTATTGAACCTTTCCCAGTAATCTTGGAAACCAATACCACAAGATGTCCGCGGCAGGCTTGCTGTGAATGGATGAGGATTTATCCTGCAGTGCCACTGGCATGTAGTATCCGCGGCTGATAATACCGGAAATCCACGAGCGGTTGTTGATCGCGGTAAGGATGGCTTCGTAGGCATCTGCTTGTGTTTGCAGGTTGAGGGTTGCGGCAGTGATATCTGTATTGGGTCTGCTGAGGAAGCTCCAATCGAGACATTTACCGGCACCGTCAGGAACGCATCCGTTTGCGGCGCCTGTGGCAGAGGGGTAATTCACTGCAAGGATGAGAGGCTTGTTTAGCAGAGAGGCAAGCGGGGCCACTTCATTATCGAGCAATCGCCCGGCTTCATTTGCGTAGTCCGCTTTGGTTGCAGTTTGGCTTGTGGAGATTGGAGCAGACCAGAGCAGGTAAATTCCATCCACATCCTGCAGGAAATTTAGCGGAGTTGTAACAACCGAAGGCGTGAATGGCATCGCCCAGAATACCTGTCCCTTGAAATGAGTGCGGACATCTGCGATGATGGCTTTCCATTGTGCTTCTGCGTCGGCAGGCACGTTGGATGGTATGCCATCTGCGATGATCCCGCCCGGCATGGCGGGCTTTACCCATTCACCGCCAAGGATGAGGGTTTGCGCGCCTGTTTGAGCGGCGAGATCTGCATAGTTGACAGCAAATGCGCGATAGCGGGTAAACCACGTCTGCCACCACTGTGCGTCTCGTGGAGCACCCAGCCAAAAGTTTGAGGAAGGAGGCGCAGTCGTATCCGAGCCTACAGGAAAATTGGGAGTTGGGAAAAGGGCTACATTAAGTCCCAAAGCGCGGGCTTGTGAAATCATAATTGCGGAATCGATCCACAGCGGATCTTGACCCGGGAGAGTGGCAAAACGCAGCGGGGAGACATTGGTGTACGTCCATGTGGGCGTAAGGACTGCGAGGTTTGATCCAAGCGCCTGTGTGTTCGCAAATGCCTGTGGCGCGTAATATGACCAATTTGGGCGGTAGGTGGGTTGATATTCAACGCCGGCGACAAACCCATTTGAGCGCGCTGTAATATTTGCGCCAACCAACGTAACAGGTTCGGGATTTTCAAACCATTTCCAAACCCCGACCGTATCCTGCAAATCCTGAGCAAGCAGACTGGTTTGCGCCTGTCTGCCAGCGGGCGTGGCTCCTACGGTTTGGCCATCATCTGCGCTGCCACATTGTCCATTACGGCAATAGCGATAGGAGAAGGAACCGAGGAAATTAAGCGGACCGTATAGCTTGTATGCCCAGCGATAATTACCTAAAGGCCACATGGGGATGGGTTCTGTCCATCCGCTGGCGTTAAATTGGATGTAGATTATGTCTCCCGGGGGCGTTACCGATGGAATGGTGGTTTCAAACAGGATGGGTGCAGAGTCGCCAACCGACCAGGTTGCAACAGCATCTTGAAGAGTGACATCCTGTGCGGGGACAATAAAATCACGCAGGAATAATTGGCCGCCATTTTTGCGTTCCGCATTCCAGAATCCATCGCCAAGCGTATATTTGTATTGGATATGCGTGCCTTCTGGCAAGCCCAACGTGACCGCGTACCGTCCATCCGCTTGCAGGTTGAGGATGGGCATGCGGTCTGTGCTGACGCTCGCCCCGCTTTGCAAGTCTGCGAAGGTGTTGCCAAACTGCAATAGATTTCCTGCAATGCGGACAGGCACACCAGGCACGGTGGAAGAAGGAACAGAAACAATAAAGGTGACACTTACAAGTTTTACGGGCCGTACTCGCAAATCAACAATGGTGGTCTGCCCTTCTGCGACTGTGGCACCTTGTTCAAATGGTTTGTACATTCCATCGAGGCTGTAGGCAAGCAGGTTATGTGTGCCGACAGGCAGACTGCCTAGCTCAAACCGACCCATTGAATCTGTAATATGCTGCACACCGCCAGCCGTTACCAGCATATTTGGCAAAGGCGCGCCCGTGTCTGCGTTAAAAACCTGCCCTAAAATAATTCCAGTTGGGCGGGAATAGGAGCGGTCGCCCCAATCTGAAACGATATCCTGCACATCGGCGGGTCCTGCTACAAAGTGCATACGATAGCGAATGGCTGAACCCAACGTAGTATCTTCCATGGTAAGCGATGCCCCTCGGCGCGCATACCGATACTTGACCACCGAGTTGTATGGCAGGGGAATTGTCCCGGTGTAGGTCAACGAGTCCCTTGCACTCATTGGATATTCCGTTGGATTCAAAGGCAGACCAGTGACCTCATCCATCACGATGAGAGTCAGCGACTCATTGGCTTGAAGCGGTTCAGGGAGGGTGACGATAAAATTTGTCTGCGCCATGGGTTGTGGCGTGGCGGTTTCGATGGTATTCCCCGGTATTTGCGTTGCCGGCGTTGTGTTGAACGGATTCGTTAGTAAGGATAAAGTACATGCCTGCCCTACCAGGACAAGCACAATTGCCAGCGTTAATACGCGGCGTAACACGAAGGACTGCCTTTTCATTTTCTCTCCTCTGATACAAACGCTTCTTGCGGCACCCTATCCTGCTGCCTCACCATCTGCAGGGACTTCATCCTCGGCTTTTTCTTTTCTTCGCCCGGCGTAGGCGATATAACTTAAGCCGATGCTGATAAAGTATAACAAAATCATGGGCAGCATCACCAGCCCCATGTTGACTGGATCGATGGTCGGCGTGACAGCGGCTGCAATGATTGCGATGATGACAATGGCAATTCTCCAATGCTGCGCGAGGATGGCAGGCTTCACCAACCCCATGGACGATAGCACAAATATGACCAGTGGAAATTCAAAGAAGACGCCGATCCAGACCATTAAGCCGGTAACAAATGCAAAATATTCTTTCGCCGCCCAGAATTGGGAAATTTTTGTAAAACTTCCAAGAAAAGGCAGCGCGGCGGGCAGCAGCACATAATAAGTAAATGCCATGCCTGTCAGGAACAAAAGTGTCGCAAGCGGGATTCCCACCAGGCCGAATTTTTTCTCGCGGGGTCTCAAGCCGGGAGCGGCAAAAAGCCATGCCTCCATTGCGATCCATGGAAATGCAATAGCAACCCCGACAGTCATTGCCACGCGCATAAAAACGCCGATCTCTTCTGTCACTTGAATGGCTTGCAATTTTTCCAAACCGCCTACGGGAATGGCTAGAAACCCCATTACATCCTGTGCAACCCAGAAGGAGGCAGCGACAGCCAGAGAAAGCACGATCACTGCCCGAAGGATGTGCATCCGCAAGGCTTCGATTTGATCCCAGAGCATTTGACGGGTATCGGTGCTGGTCACCAGGTCAGAAAATACCTCTGCGATGGGGCGTTCCTCTGGTTCCGTGTTAAGGAATTTTACGAAGCGATACACCGCTCGAAATGGGAACGCGATAATACTAAAGACAAGGCGGAAGGGAAATGTGATTACCCGCCACACGCCTCGAAAAAAATTATTCATCGTTTTGCTGGCCGCTTTCGTTTTCTTTTTGTTCAGGTGTAGGGGATGGGTCGGTTTTTTCGGCTGGCTGCATCGGTGTGGACGGAGGAGTATAAGGCTGGGAACGCGGCGGTGTGTTTGGGTTTTGTACCCTTTGCGAGTTTAAGTTCGAAGCGCCTTTGATTTCCTTCCCAACTTGATTGCCGATCTGGTTCAATTCTTCATTTGCTTCACGCATCAATTTATTTGGCAAGGTCCGCAATTCGCGCGATGTCTGCTGGAAGATCTTCCAGCCATCGGATGTGACGATGTTGCGCATCCATTTGCCGATGGTTTTCCCTGCTTTTTGCATATCCTTTGGGCCAAGCACGATCAATGCAATAATAATTACAAAAATAAATTCAGACATTCCAACGCCGAGAATTTCCATAATCTACGATTCCAGTTTTGTTTCCTGAGCAATTCGGTTTTTTATGATCTGAAGGATTTCGTTCTCGTGTTCCGCCAGCGTACCCAGCACACCGTTGACAAAGCGCGGCGCAGAATCCGAGCCGTATAACTTGGCAAGTTCCACTGCTTCGTTGATGGCAACTTTTACCGGGGTTTCACGCGAAACCGCGAACTCCCAAAACGCAATTCTCAAAATATTTCGGTCAATTGCGGCGATCTGGTCCAACGGCCATTCCGGGGCATATCTTGCAATCAATTGATCGAGGTCCTGTCGAAGTGGAAGAACACCGAAAACGATCTGCCGCGCAAATTCGGCAAGATCATCCGCAAGCAAAGTATCTTCCAGGCGTGTCTTTAATACATCACCTGGAAGATGGTTGTTCGCTATATCTGTTTCGTAAAGCACTTGCAGAGCTATGGAGCGCGCTCTGGTTCGGGGTTTCATTTTCAGACCTCACTATCCGCGTAATCAATATCTTCAATATGGATGTTAACGTGACCGATTTCCATGCCGACCATTTCCTGAATGGCACGTGCCACATTCTGTTGGACATTTCGGCTGACTTCGCGGATGTTGACATTTTCCTGAAGGATGAGATGCATGTCTATGAAGACAGTATTCTCTTCCGTTTCAATACGGACGCCGTCGCCTGCTCCTCGTTTGAAGAGACGATTCACTCCGCCGGAAACAGGTGCGAGGCGGCTGACGCCGGGCACACCCAATGCGGACAGGCGCGCGATGGTGGTTAATACTTCAGGAGATACAGTTGTTTTACCTTGAGTAGTTTCAGACATTTTTTACTCCATTTTGAAGTCTTGTTGCGTTACATCATTGCCATGCCGCCATCCACACCGAGAACCTGGCCGGTGACGTAGGCGGCTTCATCAGAGGCGAAAAAAGCAGCGGCATAAGCGATCTCTTCGGGCTTGCCTTTGCGCGCAAGCGGCACCATCTTAAGAGCGGTTGCGAGCGTTTCGGGTGTCATGGCGTCAAGGATTTCCGTGTCCACGAAACCCGGCGCAATGGCATTGACGGTGATATTGCGCGCGGCAACTTCACGTGCAAGCGCTTTGGTGAAGGCGATCTGTCCGCCTTTGGAAGCGGAGTAATTCGTTTGCCCGGGGTTGCCCATTTGCCCAGCAACAGAGGCGATGTTGATAATGCGTCCGGTGCGTTTGCGCATCATGTGTTTAACGGCGGCTTTCGAGCAATTGAAGGTGCTTTTCAAATTCGTGTTGATGACGGCGTCCCAATCCGCTTCAGGCATCATCATGATGAGCTGGTCACGGGTGATGCCTGCATTGTTCACGAGGATACTTAAGTCACCAAAGGTGTCAATCGCGAATTTGATCAGGGCTTCCGCTTGTTTGAAATCGGAGACATCTGCTTGGGATGCAGAGGCTTTTCCGCCTGATTCCTGAATTTTTTTGACAACTTCTTCAGCTGACTCGGGCGATTTGTTGTAATTTACCACTACTGCCGCACCGCGGGCTGCGAATTCCAAAGCGATGGCGCGGCCAATTCCACGCGAACCGCCGGTAATGAGCGCTACTTTATTTTCTAAAGAAAGAGTGGGTGACATTAAAGGACTCCTGTAATGAAATTATACCCGTTACGTTCACAAATTGCGCCTTTCGTATTTGCACTACGTTTTTGGCTTGATTCCAAGAGCCAGCCACAAGCCCCCGCCCAACGCAATGACGGCTGCCGCTAAAAACGCATCCTGCCAGAAGCGAATGGGAAAGAGACGGATGAGAGTGTCAGAATAATAGAAGAGCCAGGAATCGCCTTCGAAGAACAAGCTGTGAAACCAGGAGAAGAATAACCAGAAAATATCAGGGTTGAGCAAAATACCTGCGCCGGCAATCAAACCAAGGGTAATTGCCAGACCGATCATCCACAAGCCACCGCGTTTCAAGGCGTTGAGGTATTCCAGCGTCCGCCCTGTGCGCGAGGCGAGAACTGCAAGTGCAATCAGGATCGCGACTGAAACATACCAAACTCGCAATGCTCCCTGCACTACGCCTTTGACATCTTCCATGTGGCTGAGCTCTCGTTCACCGTACAAGGGAGTGCCATCCTCAAATTGCAGATTGCCAAGATAGGAAATATCCGCGCCGTTGACGAGGTATTCCACAGCGTAGGGAGCCCATTGCAGGCGGTCTGCTTTGGTGAAGCCGTACTCGTCCGCGGGAAAGTAGGGCATGTTGTATTCGACAGTGTAATAAATTGGCGTGAGTAAGATGCGAAGCGCCAGCCCGATCAACGCAAGCGGAGTGAGAAGGGAAACGAAATAGGAAAGAATGTTGGATGGGTTGAGTTTCATAAATTATCTATTGCAAAAATTCCAAGCCGCCCTGAAGGACAAAGTTGACGACCATGTTATTGACGATCCATTCAATGGGGGCTAGGTCATCGGTGAAGACGGTGGTGGTTTCGTAGCCAGGTTTCATGCTTGCGTAAGTGATTGCCATGGTGGTGACAAGCAGGGGATTCAAGGTTGGATCTTGCGAAAGCCGCGTCAAGTTGGATACAAAGTTTTCAACTTTCGTCGGTTGTTTGGTGGCAAAGAGCATGGTGTTCAATGTGCCAGGAATGTCCATCACATGCACGGAAGGAAAGAGCTGCGCCATCGTAGTCGCGAGTCCGTCGATCAGGCGGCGGTCGCCGGGGACTGAGCCAACGTTGAGGGTCAGCACTCCATCGTCAGTTAGGTGAGAGGCGCAAATTTCAAAGAATTCGAGCGTGGTCATGTGCGGAGGAATATATGGTGGACGATACGCGTCGATGGCGATGATGTCATATTTGTATTGACTGCGATCAAGGTTGAGTCTGCCGTCGCCGATGTGGATTGTTAAATTTGGAAGATCTAATCCAAAATATTTTTTACCTACCTCCACGATCTTCCCGTCAATTTCGAAGCCGTCAATGAGAAGGTCTTCACCGTAGATCGCGGTGGCTTGCCGGGCGGCAGTGCCTGCGGCGAGACCTATAATCGCCATGCGGTTGATATCATCAGGAGAGCGGTTTTCATAAAAAAATGGACCGACCGAAAACTCCTCCCAGGGTCCGTTGTAAAACAAGGTGTCAGGATGATAAATGGAGTGAACGCCTTGTCCATCATTCAAACGCAAAAGAGTATATCCATTGACTTCCTGCACTTGAATATAGTTATAGGCAGACTCGGCTTCGTAGACTTGTCCTGTATTTTTTTTGAGCGCCTGCCCCGCAGAAAGAATGGCAATGACTGCAAGCAGGATTGGCATCCAAATTAATTTGAGCATTTCGTTTCGGCTTGCAAATTTTCCCAGACCAGCCAGCGCAACAAAAAGCAAAAATAATCCGAAAACTAAAAATGTCTTTGTAGTACCGATGGTAGGGATTAGTACAAGTGTTGGCAGGAATGTGCCAATGAATGAACCGAGAGTCGAGATGGCGTAAATTTGCCCTGAGATTTGCCCGGCTTTCGCGGCGTCATCCACCGAGAGGCGGATCGCAAAAGGAGAAATCGCACCAAGCAAAGTGATGGGGATGATGAACAGAATCAACACCGCGATGAATGACCCCGCCATGATTCCAACACTCAACGCCTCAAACGCGCTCGCTGCTGACCTGAGAACTGGTCCTGCAACATAGGGCACCAGTCCCACTGTAAAAGCTGCCCACGCAAGAATGCGGTACATGGCGAGAGGCGTGGGGTTTTTGTCCGCCCATTTGCCGCCCAGGAAATATCCCAATGTGAGATAGATCAGAATCAACCCGATGATGCTTGCCCAAACAAGGTTACTTGTGCCAAAGACATTGCCGATCAGGCGGCCGGCAGCTAGTTCCGCGGCGAGGGTGGTCATGCCGGAGATAAAAACGGTGAAGAGCAGGTAGCGTTTCATGATTTGTCCATTGAATAAGATGGGCGGGATTATACACGCAAGAGATTAGGGAATAGTAAGCGGAAATTTTGAAAAATAAAAAGATTCGTTACAGGTTATACTGCAGGGCAATTTATTTACAGACCGATATTATTCAATAGTTCTTTGAGCGCCAGCATTTCTTCTGTGGAAAGTGTGACGCCTTTTCCCATTTTCTGGTGGTCAGGTGACCAGTCGCGCAGATCGTACTTTGGTTCGCGGTCGTTCCAGCTAATTAAGTTAAGTTCCTTTGCCCAACCTGACGCGGATGTGGATAGCACGCCAATATTTTTGATGATTTCATATTTGATTTCAGACATGACTTCAGCTCCTGTGCGTGGATATGATTTTTCAATACGTGATGTTTCCGAAGTATACCCGACCGATTTAACCCAGAATGCTGGAAACGGGGTTTATTTCCTGCTGTTGTATAATAGATAAACTTTTCAAGTTGGGAGATTCATCGAAATGCCTCGCAAAAATAAAGCTCCAAATAAAATCAAGGCAGGCGACGGAAGCATCGTCATCGCTGGCAATGTGAGCAATTCAACAATCATCATTGGGGACAATTCAAGTTTGAACTCATCCGCCTCGAAGCAGGATCGAAGTGAAAAACTTCCCCTCAGCAAGCCCGTGTCCATAGTAGGCAGCGAAAAGCCAGCTTCTGCATTGATCCCGTTCCTTTGTTATGCCAAAGAGAATTCAACCGGCGTCCGTGAATTTCGCGAACGATTAAAGGCTGAGGCTTGGATTGATCCATGGTT
>JAEURE010000005.1 GCA_016789485.1 Anaerolineales bacterium
GCTCCGCATGAGACCGAGATCACCAAACTGTACGATAAGCCAGTATTCGTTTATGGTTATCCCTCTGCGGTGAAGGCATTTTACATGGAACCGTGGCCAGACCGACCTGAAGTCTGCAAATCAGTAGACTTGCTTGCGCCTGAAGGCTATGGCGAAATCTGCGGCGGCTCCGAGCGCATGAGCGATCCTGAAAAATTGCTGGCACGTATTCAGAAGGAAGGTCTACCCGAGGAAGCGTTCAAATGGTATCTGGAACTGCGCAAGTACGGCTCCGTTCCACACGCTGGATTTGGCATGGGCACCGAGCGCGTCACTGCCTGGATGTGCGGCATCGAACACATCCGTGAGGCAATTCCCTTCCCAAGGACGATCAAGAGAATTTATCCTTAAATCAAAACTCGGAGGTCTTGAAGACCTCCGAGTTTTTTTATTTAACTTACGGTATCTTCAACACCTGTCCCACACTGATATTGTTGATATTCTTCAAGTCGTTGGCAGAGGCGATTGCCGCAACCGTCGTCCCGAATTTGATGGCGATGATCGAAAGATTGTCACCTGCTTTCACAGTGTACGTCCGTTGGGTAGTGGCGGATGGTCCAGCCGCAGAACCAGTTGTCGGCGTGGAGGAAGAGGCGCTTTCCTGGGGTATGGCAATCGCAACAGGGACGGTCAATTTATCGCCAGCCACAAGCAATTGTGGATTCGCCATCACCAATTCACGGACGGTGACGCCGTAATCATTGGCGATCGATTCAAAGCTGTCGCCTTTTTTCACGGTATGTGTCTTTGGCGTCTGGTCGGGAATCTTTGCGCCGGCAAATTTGTACAATTCCTCCAACGTGCCGTTGAAGACATTCATATCCACCGAGGCGTTGATGCCGTTGACAACACCCTTATCGCTGTACTGCCAAAATGCCCAGTTGAACCAACCGCGCGGCAGAAATGGTTTTGACTCTTCCAGATACTGGTTTGGATATTGCGCGATCCAAAGCGGATAATCCTTGGCCCAGGCAGGGGGGCCGCCACCAGCAACGACGAAATAATCCTGCAAAAAGTATTGACCGGAATAAATAATGGGCTTTTTTCCAAAGGCAGCTTCCACACGATCCAGCCAGACTTTCGCTGCGGGAATGATCTTTTCCTTGGTCATGCCGTCATTCGTTTCCAGGTCGAGAACGTGCGGTAGTTCCGCATCATCTTTGAAGGATCTGACATAGTCGATGAAATAATCGGCCTGCTTCTTCGCGTCCACATTGCAGCGAAAGAAGTGATACGCGCCGCGTAAAAGCCCCGCGGATTTTGCCCCTGACCAATTGAATTTAAAAGTGGAATCTTTATAGGTAATTCCCTCTGTGGCTTTCACAAAAACAAAACGCTGCCCTGTTGCGCGGACTTTGGGCCAATCTATACCTGCATCCCAATATGAAACATCAATGCCGGGAACTCTCGCCATTTCTACCTCCATAAGATAAGTTGGTGCACAACATGTTTAGCGTAGCACAAATCTTTTAGAAAATCAATTCGATTATTAATAGGCTGTAATGTGGATATTTAATTTTTATCTACCCCCCCATTTGGGAGTATGGTATAAGAAATACAGCCCTTCTTTGTTCGTGATATTGCCCTCACGTTTTGAGCCAATACCTACTAAAAGGGTCCTTAACTTAATTAGAAATAACGCGATAGGCCTGAGCCAAGGCGGCGTTTCTAGGTAGGGACCCACCTGCTCATGCAGGTTCAAAACCTGGTGATACACGGCAAAAGCGGGGCCTTTTGTTAGTACTTTTCGGCTTGACAGAATCTCATGGCGGCATGTAAAATCGCCGCCGTTGGTTAATCACAATTAAATAACGGAGATACAAGCGGCTGGGTCTTGCGCAGCAAGATCACGAGGTGGAGGTTCTCCCGTGCGAACGGGACGCTAATTACCAAGTTCCCCCCTCTCTTTTAGGAGAGGGTCGGATAAGGTAAGAAAATCGGATAGATCAGCGGATGCCTCTGAAGCCAGGTCACTGGCTTCCTTCTCCCTTCCAAAGAAAGCGGAATCGAGCAAAGGAGTTTAAAAAAACTCTATTGCTCGCCACCGAAAACCACGCGGCGACGTGTGGGACAAGGTGGACGCAGTGAACAAGAGAATTGATCATGTTCAGTCAATTGCCTTGAAAAGTTGGAAGGGCGTTTCTTTTTAATACCAGTATGTATTAAAACAGGTGTGCCCGGGCATGCCTGTTTTTTTATTCAATCCACGAACCTGACGAGGCGGATGGAAAAGGGCTAAAATGCTTTGAAAAATCCGTCAGGCTTCAAAGGCAGTTGGAAATGAGCAAGAATCGGGTCGCCCCAACGCAAGGTCCCAAATACAATCTCAAACATCAAAAAGGAGATTGATATGGACAATACGATTGAACCTTCACAGCATTACAAATTGATCGAGCAAGCCATTCAGTTCATAGAGGCAAATGTGCAACGTCAGCCCGAACTGGAAGAAATCGCCTCTGCTGTCGGACTGAGTGAATATCATTTCCAGCGGTTGTTCACTCACTGGACGGGCATCAGCCCCAAACGTTTCATGCAATTTCTTACAAAGGAACATGCCAAGCGTTTGCTCAGCCAATCTGAGAACTTACTGGAAACCACGCACAAGATCGGGCTTTCCAGTCTCGGGCGCTTGCATGACCTCTTCGTCAACACAGAAGCGGTTACACCGGGTGAATACAAAACCGGTGGAGCGGGTCTCACCATCCGTTACGGAATTCATCCATCCCCGTTTGGAAAGTGCCTTATTGCAACCACCGAGCGCGGCATTTGCAATCTCAGTTTTGTGGACGGAAGCGAAGGGAAAGTGATTGACAGCCTTGTCGCAGATTGGCAGCAGGCAGAGATGATCGAAGATTACAAGTCCACTGCCCCGCTGGTCACACGCATCTTTTCGGAACTGGGAACTGGTACGCCTCTCAAGATTCATCTTCGCGGGACGAATTTCCAGATCAAAGTTTGGGAAGCGCTGCTCAGCATTCCATCAGGAGCAGTCACCACCTACGAATATCTCGCAGCGCAGATCGGCAATCCCAAAGCGGTACGCGCCGTCGGCTCGGCAGTTGGACACAACCCAATTGCGTATTTGATCCCATGCCATCGTGTGATCCGCAAAAATGGCGATTTTGGAAATTATTTGTATGGTTCCGCTCGAAAGAAAGTGATCCTCGCAAGAGAATTTAGCGCAAGTGATGCGTAAGCATGGCTTGCAAAAAGGAAAAAATGAAGTCTAAAATTTGGCTGGCTTTACTGGCACTCTACATTGTTTGGGGTTCAACATACCTGGGGATCAAAGTCGCGATCGAGACCATCCCTCCGTTTTTTCACGCCTCGATTCGATTCCTCATCTCAGGCATCATCCTAGTCATCTGGCAGCGTTCCGCAGGCCAGGCAATGCCTACGCGCAAGCAATGGGTTTCCACCGCAATTATCGGCACCTTGCTGTTGCTTGGCGGTAATGGACTGGTTGCCTGGGCAGAACAAACCATTCCATCCGGAATTGCCGCGCTCATCATCGCCTCCGTTCCAATGTTCCTGGTTGTTTTTGAGGCAATTCGTCCAAACGGAGTAAAGCCAAACTGGCAGGGCATCCTCGGGCTGTTGATCGGTTTTGTAGGTATTTTCATCCTGGTAGGGCCCTCTGAATTATCGGGAAGCACCACAAAGCTAAATCCCTTTGGCGTGGCAGCCCTGCTTCTGGCGTGTTTATTTTGGGCGTCCGGTTCCATTTATAGTAAAACTGCGGACCTGCCAAAATCATCCCTGATGAACACTGGCGCGCAAATGTTAATGGGAAGTATCAGCCTGCTCATCATTTCGTTGATCTCAGGCGAGTTACATGGCTGGGACGTCACTGCTGTTTCAACACGCTCGTTATATGGGCTGGCATATCTTATTTTTGTGGGATCGCTGGTTGGATTCGTTTCGTATGGCTGGTTATTACAGAATGCGCCCATATCTCTTGTGGCAACCTATGCTTATGTCAACCCGATCGTTGCAGTGTTACTGGGGGTATGGTTTGCCAACGAAGCGCTGGAACCGCGCATCTGGATCGCAACAGCGATCATTATCGGCTCGGTAATATTCATAAACAGCACCAGGCCAAAGATTAAGTATGAAGCGGAGGAGGTCAGTGAAACCATATCGTAATCAGGAATTATCCGACGCTCGTAAGTCAGTTTTCCAAAAACTGGAGAAGTCCTCCAGAAAAAATCAAAAAGGAGAAATGTAAAATGGACGGAAAAGATTTGCTTAAGAAAGTCAAGGAAGATAATGTCAAGTTCATGTCGCTTCAATTCACCGATGTGATGGGCGCGGTAAAGAGTGTGGATATGCCGATCCGCCACCTTGAAGATGTTTTGAAGGATGGCGCGTGGTTCGATGGCTCGTCCGTGGAAGGGTTTGCCCGCATTCAGGAAAGTGATATGCGCCTGAAAATCGACCCTGAAACCTATGCCGTGCTGCCGTGGTCTGCGCCGGATTCAAAGCGTGCACGCGTGTTCTGCGATATCTACACACCCGCCGGTGACCCCTTCGACGGCGATCCGCGTGGCGCCTTGAAGCGCATCCTCAAGAAGATCGCTGAACGGGGCTGGATGCTCAACATCGGGCCTGAACCTGAGTTCTTTCTGTTCAAGGCTTCGGATGGAAAAGGCGTTCATCCTGTCCCCCACGATACGGGCGGTTACTTTGATTTTTCCTCCTTCGATGAAGCCGTGGTCGTCCGCACCGCATTGATGGATGCGCTTGACGCAATGGGATTGGATGTGGAAGTGGGACACCATGAAGTTGCGCTTGGTCAGCATGAAATTGATTTTCGCTTCGCTGACGCGCTCAAGGCTGCGGATAACGTCCTGACGCTTAAGTACACCGTAAAAGCGATTGCCGCCCAACACGGACTCGTCGCTTCGTTCATGCCCAAGCCTGTGTACGGCATCAACGGCTCTGGCATGCACTGTCACCAATCCCTCTTCGACATCAAGACTGGCGCCAATCTTTTCTTTGACGCAAAAGACGAAGCTCATCTTTCACCTTTGGCTTATTCATTCATTGCCGGTCAGCTGGAACATGCCCGTGCGCTCGCCGGTGTAGTTGCCCCGACTGTGAACTCTTACAAACGTTTGGTTCCCGGCTACGAAGCACCCGTGTATATCGGTTGGGCTCAACAGAATCGCTCGGCGCTGATCCGTATTCCGCGCTACACCGAAGGACGCGACAAGGCTGTCCGCGCTGAACTGCGCTTCCCTGACCCGTCCTCGAACCCATATCTGGCTTTCACAGTGATGCTTGCCGCCGCCCTCGATGGCATTGACAAGAATATGAAGGCTCCGAAGGCATTGAACAACATCAATCTCTATCACCTGAACAAGGAAGAACGCACCAAGTTGGGAGTGACCGAATTGCCCGGCTCATTGGCTGAATCCCTGAGCGAATTGGAAAAGAACGAAGTGCTAAAATCTGCTCTCGGCGATTACCTCTTTGAGGCCTACCTGCGCGCGAAGTGGGAAGAGTGGGATGAGTTCCGCCTGCGTGTGACCGATTACGAGATCGAAAAGTATTTGGAAATCGCATAAAAGCTATTTAGTGAACAGCTTTCAGCAAAACAAAAATATTCCCTGCCGGTGAAGAGCCCGGCAGGGAATATTTTTGTTGTCGTATAATCACGGACATGCCCTCGAAAAAGTATTTTCAATTCATTTTACTAAGCATTGCCTCAACCCTTGTTCTTTCAGCCTGTTCGGAAGCAAAGAGCGACCTATTGCTGCTCGAAACCTTTACCAAAAACAGCGTGACGGTTTCGATCTATCTAAGCACATCACAAGATGGACAGGACGCGATTGTTGCGTCCTTTGCGCCGCCAGAAGGGTTCCATCTATACAGCAAGGATATTCCACGTGATGGCGTGGATGGGCTCGGCAGACCCACGTTGCTTGAGCTTACGCAGAACAGCAGGATGAAAGCAGCAGGCGAGTTAATGGAAAACACCTCTGCAAATATCCCTGAATTTGAGCCAAAGGACTTATTGGTCTATCCTGCAGGCCCTGTGACACTCACTCTACCGGTCCATTTACCAGCAGGAAAAGACCAGGTGAATGATGAAGTCGGTATCACGTACATGGCTTGTAACGACCAGGGATGTAAACCGCCTGTTGTGAATCAAATCATTACTTTACATATTCCGCCCATTCAATGATACACAGGAAAAAAATGAATAAAAATTTATTCTTGATTCTTACGACTCTATTCGTTCTGTCCTGCAGCACCTTGTTTCCCCAGGATTCAAATCCGGGCGTGCAAACAAATCCTCCGCGCACAGAAAATACGCCCACAGGCTCAATACCCAGGGAACTGATTGGATTTATCGAAGTCCGCTTACACCCCAAAGATGGGGACCTGAATGAAATGCTGGCGTCAGAGGCGGAAAAAGCGGCTGCGGCTGGCCTGCTCCCCGTTGTTGAGTTCGATGCAGACTGGTGTCCTCCATGTCAGGCGATCAAAAAGTATTTGGAGGCTAAGAACGAATTAATGCTCAAAGCGTACGATGGGATGTATATCATCAAACTGGATGTCGATGAATGGGGCTGGGAGAATGGCAAGGTTGAGAATTTCACTGTAGAGGCAATCCCTGTCTATTTCAAATTGGACGAACAAGGGGAGCCCACAGGGGAATTCATTGACGGCGGCGCATGGGATGAGGATATTCCAGAAAACATTGCACCTGTAATGGATTCATTCTTCCATGGCGGATAAAAGCAGTTTCGCCAAAAATCCAGACCTTCGTGATGGTATTCAAATTAATCCTGCCACGATATAATATGAAACCATATTTAATAGTTGAGGACCCAGGTCCCATCCATGTCGTTATCCCTGATTGAAACGCTAAAAAGCTATATTCCAGATATTCTTCAAAAAAGGATCGCAGCCGAACCAACGCCTCCAAACAAACCGTTTGGAGAATTTTATCAGGCGGCCGTCCTTTTTGTTGATATTTCAGGTTTCACCGCACTGACAGAGCAATTTGCAGCAAAGGGACCTTCCGGCGCCGAGGATATTTCTGCTGTTTTGAATGATTTTTACGGGCAATGGATCAACATCATAAAAAGTTACGGCGGGGATATCATCAAATTTGCGGGCGATGGTTTGCTGGTCATCTGGCAATACAACAATCTTGAAAAAGCAAGCCTGCTTGCAGCCCAAACAGCTCTTGAAGCACGCAAAAAACTGGAAACTTTCCGCATAGGCGGCCATACTCTTTCCACACGCATCGCACTGGGGGCGGGACAAATCGCATTGACGGGTCTGGGCGGCGTGTTCAACCGCTGGGAAATGGTCATCACTGGCGATGCGTTGGATCAGATCAGTATGGCTCAAAAGACTCTCAAGCCCGGGCAGATCATTGTTTCTGTGGAGGCATGGGAACAGATAAAGAAATATGGGGTTGGCGTTCCAGCTGAAGAGGGGCGAATGCTATTGTCGGGGGTCAACTCCCAGATCCCGAAAGAAGCGCCTCGTTACTTCAACCTGAAAGAAGACAGCATCCCCGCACTTAGATCGTATATCCCGGGCGCGATTGCAAAACGTATCGATGCCGGACAATCGGATTGGCTTGCAGAACTTCGGCGTGTTACAAGTCTCTTCATCAACATCCCTGAAATGACGCGTGGAACGGATACCGACCTCGCACAGAAGCTTGCGCAAATTTTGCAAAGTACTATCTACCGATATGAAGGCAGCGTCAACAAGATCGCAGTGGATGAAAAGGGAGTTTCGCTTTTGGCGGCCTTTGGGCTTCCGCCATTTTCGCATGAAGACGATCCCTTGCGCGGGGTTCTTGCGGCGCAGGATATCCTCACCGCGGTGAAAGAACTGGGACTGGGATGTTACATTGGCATTGCCACAGGGCGCATGTTCTGCGGCGTGATCGGCAATGAAAAGCGCAGGGACTATACGATCAATGGCGACGCGGTGAATTTGGCGGCACGCTTAATGCACGCCATTTCAGAAAATATGAGCACGCCTGCGGGAGAACTTATTCAGATCATTTGTGATACAAGCACCTATGAAGGCGCAAAAAGCCGCGTGGATTTTATTTCAATGGATCCCATCAATATCCGTGGCAAGTCCCATCCAGTGCCTATTTTTATTCCGCAAGCCCGTCATGCAAAAGGCAAGGGACAGATTGCATTAACCGACATGATCGGGCGTGAAGAGGAACGGTTTGCCATTGCGGAAGCCTTGCGTGCTTTGATCACAAAAGAAAGCAGGGCGGTCATCATCGAGGGCGAAGCAGGGTTTGGAAAATCGCGGCTGGTGGAGGAGTTATACCGCCAGGCTGGCGCGATGAATGTGAACATTCTGCTTGGTCTTGGAGAAGCCATTGAACAGGGCACTCCCTATCACGTCTGGAAGGATATTACGAAAAAAATATTCAACCTTGACGAGCAGGAAAGCATTGCAGAACAAAAACTCGTTTTCGAAAAATTGATGAATGAGAACGCGGAGCTCAAAGAGCGCGCGTCCCTGTTAAGTGCAGTGCTGCCGTTTGCAATCCCTGATAATGAAAACACAAAGAACATAATCGGCGACGCACGTGCAAACGCCATGCACCATCTCATCATTGAACGGCTCTCGCAAGCAGCGTCACGTACTCCGATCGCACTTGTGATTGAGGATGTGCATTGGCTGGACTCCGGCTCCTGGGCATTATTAACTCTTGCAGTGCAACGGGTCACGCCGCTGCTAGTCGTGATCACTGCACGACCCATGGGCGTGAATGCACCGATGAGCTTCAAGCAGATACGGGACATGCAATTCACGCGGTTTTTATCGCTCGCACCGCTCAGCAATCTTGACATCGAAACCCTGCTTCAGCAACGATTGAATGTGCAAAAATTACCGAATGAACTTGTCACATTTATTCGGAACAAGGCGGAGGGTCATCCCTTTTACAGCGAGGAACTGGCTTACGCTTTGCGCGACAGCGGCTTCATCGAAATCAAAAATAATGAATGCCGCATCACTTCCGCTGCAGGGGACTTGGAGGAACTCAACCTGCCAGGCTCACTGGAAGGAGTGATCACCAGCCGCATCGACAAAATGCCGCCTTCGCATCAACTCACCCTGAAAGTTGCTTCCGTTATCGGGAGAGTTTTCGCCCTGCGGGAATTGTCTGCCATTTACCCGATCAAATCTGAACTGGCTGAATTACCGGAATATTTATCCAACCTGGAAAAACAAGAGCTGACCATCCTCGATACGCCCGATCCTGAAGTATCGTATTTATTCAAACACATCATTACACAAGAAGTGGCATATAACCTGTTACTCTACTCGCAGAGACGCTCCCTGCACCGCGCCATTGCCGAATGGTATGAAGGATCCTTCATGCAGGACATCATCACCTACTACCCAGTCCTGGCACATCACTGGAAACAGGCAGATGTTCCTCAAAAAGCCATTGAGTACCTTGAAAAGTCAGGCGAAATGGCTTTCCGAAATGGTACCTACCGGGAGGCGATCCAATTCTTTTCGCAGGCGCTTGAAAAAGCAGACAATGAAAGGGATTTAAACATCCCCCCCTTGAAACGGGCATTCTGGCTCAGGCGCATGGGCGAAGCGCAAATGGGCCTCGGCGATATGGACTCGGCCCGGAAACATCTCCGCAAAGCAGTTTCCATCCTTAAACATCCCAGCCCAGCCACATCCATGGGTGTTGTTTTTGGCTTAGCGGCACAGTGGTTCATCCAAAACCTGCATCGCCATTTCCCGCATGTTTTTCTTGGGCGGTTAAAGGACAAGGACAAAGAGCTTCAGGAAGTGGCGCAAATTTTTACCTATCTGGGTCATGTGAATTATATTAAGTTGGAAAGTCTGCCGATGTTTTTTCACACCCTGGGAAGTTTGAATCTTTCTGAAGACGGCGGTAGTATGTCCCCAGCTCGCGTGTGGGCGCTGGGTTCTGCCAGTGCAATCTTCGGCTTTATCCCCAATCATAAACTGGCAAAACACTATACGGAAAAAGCCATTGAAGCCTCGGCACAAGTGGATAATCCCCGTTCCCAGATATGGACATATCTGGCTGTAGGCACATACCAGCTCGGCATCGCGGAATGGGATGCTTCTCGAATAGCCTTGCAAAAGGCAAAAGAGTTATCCATCAGCGCATCAGACAATCACCTTGAAGGTGATGCAGAAACTGTCCTGGCTGGATTGGAATTCTATCGCGGCGCTAATTTTGCACAGAGCAAACAACATTACAACAGTCTGATGGCGCAGGGAAGTAAATCCGGAAATCAATTGCACCGCACCTGGGCGACTTATGGAATTTCCTTCCTTCACATCCTTCAAGGAGAGTTCCAGCAAGCCCTGCAGAACGCAAAGGGTGGTGAACTGCTCGACCCTACGCCGATCAATATCGCCCATTTAAACAGCATTCGTGCCATGGCAAACTGGAGATTGGGAAATGAAGAAGAGGCGGTCAAAGCCATGGCGAAGGCTTTGCCAATCTTAATTTCACTTCCACCGCAGGTTTATTCCCTGCTGATTTCATATAGGATGCTTTCACAAATCACTCTTGAGATGTGGGAGCAAAAGAAAAATTTTAACATCCACGGCTGGCAGACAGAAAGTGAAATCCAAAAAACTTTCAAGTCGCTGCAAAAAATGCTCAGAAAATTTAAACCGGCCTTTCCAATTGGAGAACCCGGTTATCTGTTGTACCGCGGCATGCAAAAATGGATGAAAGGAAAAAGAGAATCAGCGCAAAAAGACTGGCAGGCAAGCGCCCAGTCTGCAAGAAGGCTTTCCATGCCATGGGACGAAGCCGTCGCCTTGCGGGAAATCGGCAGGCACACGGAAGGAGATTTGCGCAGGATCCATCTTGAAAATGCACTTACACTGTTTACATCCTGTCAGGCAGAATATGACATGATGGACACAAAGAAATTATTGGAAAAATAAAAGGCTTTCGAGAATGTGTCGAAAGCCTTTTATTTTGTCACAAAACTAGTGAATCGTTCCGCGTGCAAGCTCTATAATTTCTTTTTTATCTTCGTAAGTTCGCACCAGTTTGCCATCCTGCATTTGCAGAACGCGATCCACATACTGACACATGCGCAAATCATGCGTCACGATGATACCTGCGCGTTCATTTTCGTGAATGAGATTCGCAAAAGTCTCCACAACTTGAAAAGCGCGTTCGGTATCCAACGATGCAGTTGGTTCGTCAGCCAAAACTACTGCGGGATTATGGATCAACGCGCGGGCAATCGCCACTCGTTGTTGTTGACCGCCAGACATTTGCGCCGGCAGGTTATGCAAACGATCCGACAACCCCAGCCGCGCAAGCAGTTCATCCGAACGGATGCGGCTGGCATGATCCAATCTGCCATTCAATCGCAGCATGAATTCCACATTTTCGCGGGCAGACAAAAACGGGATCAGGTTATTCGACTGAAAAGTAAAGCCGATCTTTTCACGGCGCAACTTCACACGCTGTTTTTCATTCATTTGGGCAAGGTCCTGCCCGTCGATCAACACCTGTCCGCTGGTCGGCGTGAGTAAAGCTGCCAAAATGGACAACATAGTGGTTTTGCCCGAACCGCTTGGTCCGACCAACGCCACAAACTCTCCAGACTTTACCTGAAACGAGACATGATCCACAGCGTTGATGGTTGCGCCGTCCAACAAGAAAGACTTTACCAAATCACGAACTTCAAGAGCTATAGTTGACATTTTTTACCTACCCCAACCGAAGAGCCTTAAGCGGCTCGATACGAACTGCATAAATAATGGATACCATCCCGCCAAATGGACCAATTGCCAAAAGCAATGCGATGGCGATCAAAGAACGCGCACCATTGAAAACCAGTGGAATCGTGGGAGGGAAGCCCAGTGAGAACAAATACGTCAGACCGCCTCCAATTCCAACCCCAAGGGCGGTCACAAAAATGATTTGAATCACAGCGGACAGACCCACCACTCCATTTGAAGAACCAATGGCTTTCAAAACGCCGATTTGCGGAACTTTCTGCAATATTTGAATTTGGAAAAAACCGCCGATGACAAGAATACCGATCAGCAAGGTAAAGACTCCCTGCGTTTGGACCGTTCCCTGCTGGGCAGAGTACCCGGGGATATTGTTGATGGTCGTTTCAATATCGGCAACTTCAATGTTGGAAACTTCCTCTGTCAGCTTTGCAGCCATAACCTCCGCCTGCAAGGGGTCGGTCAACTTAACGGCAATGATGTTGGGGTACGGCGTGTCACTGGTCAACTCGGATTCAGATTGCGGGCGTATCTTTTCCCAGGTTGCAGCTGGGACAAAGATCGTGGGCTGGAAGAAATACGATGGTCCCTCCACCAAACCAACGATCTTTAATTCGAAAAATTCATCTTCCGTGCCTTGTGTGGAGCGAATCTGGATAGTATCGCCAATCTGAATATCGGTACGCAGCGCCACATTGCGATCTATTACAGCTTCGCGAGCTTCCCCGCCGCGAAATTCACGACCATCAATGATCGGAGGCATGCCTGGTCTGCCGGGTTCCGCTCCAAGCATGGATACTTTCAAAGACTCAGGCAGAGAGACGATCTCTGTACTGGATGTATAAATCGCGCCCGCATCTGCGACGCCGTCTACACGACGGACTGATTTTACAGTGTTTGTTTCCAAACGGCTGGATGAAATGCTATAGTCCGATTTCTCCAAAAAGACTACAAGCTGTGCATCCAAATTGGCCACATACTGACGATTGCCATTGGCAAGCCCCTCACCAAGCGCAGCAATAAATAAAACTAATAAAGTGATCAGTGCGATCACCAATGCCACAAGCAAAAAACGCCCCTTGTTACGAACCACTTCCTTGATGGCGAGATATGTTGCAAGAAAAATATTCTTCATGACGCTTCTTTCAAATGTAGATTAGACGACGGGCTTCGAATCAAACGGTTTATTCCAATCCACACCCATAATTCCGTGCAAAATCAAATCCACAGCAGGATGATCGGCAATATCTTCATAATAGTACGGCAGGCGGACTCGCCCATCCGTGCCGATGATAAAGGTACCGGACATTTGATAGGCATCCTGCCCTGCATGTGGAAGTTCGGGTTTGTATCCTTTTTGACGTGCCAGCCTGCGGTTGGATAGCCAAATGCGCGGAGAAAGCAGGGTTTGCCATGCTGTACCTTGGTACAAGCCATAAGCGCGATAGGCAGTCCTATCCGGGTCTGCCAGGCATATTGCACTGGGTGCGCGTTGTTCGCAGAAAGCTTTGGCAGATTCCGCCGAGGCGTGAGAAATGATCGCCAGGCGCAGCCCTTTCTCGGTTAACGCTTGATGCGCACCAATCAATTGATCCATCATCTCTTTGCATTGCGGGCATCCAAAATGACGGGTAAACGCCAGCACCAGCACACTCTTCTGCCACAGGGAAGAAAGCTGCACGGACTTGCCATTCGCACCCAACAACTTCACATCGGGCGCGGGGTCATTAAATTTGAGTTGATTTTTTATTGCCATGTCTTCCTTACAGGTATTGAAATCTCAAAATTTGAACATCGAGATTATACTACATTGCACATGTTTTGCAAAGGTTTTGCAAAGGGAGATTTTTTACGACAATCCAAAAAAAGAGCATACAGTTATCTGTATGCTCCAAAATTTACGCGATATGCAAAATGGACTTTTCAACCTTGCCGCCATTCTTTGCCACCCGCCGCCAACTGCTGTTGTCGTTGAGCGAAATCCAGCGCCTTTCTTCGGTGCGGTAGAACCAATCCTTGTCCTGCTGGTAATACACAAGCACGCCTGTCGATTCCCAAATATTGAGAATCTCATTTCCATGCGCATGCGTGTCGTCGAAGTCGGTGGTAGCCCGTTGACCCATCTCGCTGTAGAGTTCGTTCAACTCCAGCAGAAGCGTGTTGATCTCTGGAGAGAGATGATTCACCTTTAAGCCAATGCGTTTGGCTTCTTCAATCAGGATTGGATACCCGTGCGATGGATATTTTGAATTTAAGGTAGCGGCAATATTTTCGGCCACCTTTTCATCTTCAATATGATAGGCAAGCAATTCCTTGCACAACATGATGGATAAGGATTCGGCACGGTCTACCGCGCCAATCACAAGCGGATGCACATGCTGGAATAATTGCTGGTACGGGTTCTCGCTCGTATTGGACCCTTGAGCCTGCCACAGTTTCACGACGCGATTCAATTCATCCAGGCTGACGCTCACGCGGTCATTGTCGCGATCTATCGGGGAAAGTGCATGTGTAAGGGAAGTATCCACCGAGGTAAGATATGCCATTGGCCCCATCTGGATCTCATTTGCACCAAGAGTGATCATCGTTGCTGCGGAAGCGCACTCCAGCGGAACCACAGCCACGACCTGCTTGCAATACTGGCGCAGCAGATTTACGATCCGCAGGGAGGCCTGCCCATTTCCGCCGCTGGATTTTATGAAAAGATAAATATTTTCCTGATTACCGATCTTTTCCAATAACTCAAACAATGCCAGCACATCATCATGGCAGACGCTGCCGCGTGGGTTATTGAAGTAGGTCACCAAGGTGCCGCCAAGCAGTTTATTGACCTGCTTGATAATGCTCTGGGTCTTTTCAAATAATATGGGGGGTTGTTTTTCCTTGTTCTTGTTCTGGGTCGCCATTTTGTATTCTCCTAACCTAAGGGTGGCGGGATAATATCATTTATTTATTAATCAATGTTTAGACATATGTCCTATTTACCTGCGTGACCAGATCCAACCACCGACAAAACCAAGCAACTCCCCAAAAATCACGAAGGTGATCACACCGGATACGCTGCTGTTGATCATCAAATTGGTAATTCCAAACAGACCCAAGGCAAGGAAATTATAAGCAAGCAGACCACCCAACAGAATACCCAACGACCAACGCAAGGCAGATCTGCGATTGGAAATACGCACGAGAACAATATAGGCAATCCAGGCACTCACAAGGATAACCGACATGGCAACGACCCAGGCAGAAAAGCGCGGAAACCCACCTTCAGAGATATAGGGATCTACTTCCACTTCAACAGGTGCTTCAGGCGTCGGCTCATCAATAGACTGGGTCAACTCCGGCACGACCACTGTTACAGCCACAGCGCCGGACTGAGAAACATCCAATTGCAGGACTTCGGAAATGACAGCAGGTTCACTGGAAACACGAATCTCCAACAAACCCGGCTTGTCCAAACCAAAGGATGCCCTTGCCACGCCTTGTGTTGTAACGGATTCCACCTGCTGTAAAATTCCGCCGCCTTCACCGGTGAGAAGCATGGAAAATTGTACAACTGTCCCATCTGGAACAGAATGTCCATTTTTATCCAGGATCGCACCCGTGCGGATCGCGATGGTGTCGCCAATTCGAAAGAGCGGAATTGGCGTTGGCTCAGGTGTAAGCAAAGAGCCCGGTGTAACTGGAACAGGTGACAGGTCCAGAAAGATCGGAATAATCTGAGCGGGATCCGGGGACATGACAGAGATCAAGTCATACCCAACCGCGGAGACGGAGATCGGGGATGCGCCAACAGGAGTCAACTCTTGAAAGAGCAGGCGGGCGGCAACGTCCACAAACTGAGGCTGTTTACTGTAAAGCGCGTAATAAGCCGTTAGCTTGGAAATAGTGGTGGTATCAAAATAATAAGGTGCACCGAACGAAAAGAGGATTACATTTTTATCCCGCAAAAGGTCCGGACGTTCACGCAAAAAACGGCTGATAAGTGCAGGCTGGCCCACCGATGCATCCGTCACAGAAATGACGATCCAATCTGTCCGGTCAATATCTTCGATCATGAATTGACTGTCTTCCGGCTTATCAAGCAGAGCCTGTAAATTCTCAAGTGAATAGGAAGTAAGCCGAAACCCCTCGGTTTGGTTTCCACTTTGGGGGCCATACAATTGCAAAATTACGCTCTCAAGTGCGTCCACAGCAAACAACGGTTGCGGAGTGCAGTCCGCACATTGTTTTACATTTACAGTGTCCGTAAGAAAAACGAGGCGTTCATTGGGCTGGGGAGGAAGGGGTATGACAGAGGTCAGATCGGACAGAGACGGGCTGATCAAGGTTGCTGAATTGCGAGCCACTGCAAACGTAACCGCAATATCCGAACCCAGGTCCGGCAACTGATCGCCATTATTCACAACATTGCTGAAAACAAAATTACCGTAGAGCCCCATTTTAGCAGCCAGAATGCGAGCCACGGAGGCGTCTACGCGCTGGGCAAAAGCAGGATCTTCGTTGTATTTTTGCACGAAGAAATTAATGACGCGAGTAGTCGTAGTAAACGTATCAGGCGCATCATTTGAAACAATATTGCCAAGGTACAAAATATCATTCCCAGCCAGGAAGGCATCACGGGCAGCAACGCGCGCAAAAAATTGACCGCCGCCGGAAGCATAAAAGTCCCTGACGGAAGGACTGCCCAAATCGTCACTCACAACCAGGCCGCCGTTTGCGTACCAGGAGGCAAATTGAGGCAAAGCCAATATTTGACTCAAAGCCTGCGAATCGAAACTGATCGGCCTTGTAGTAGCACGGATATTCCCTTGAAAACCCTGATAACGAATATGAGAAACCAGCAGACCATCCACCGTACTGCTCTCAGAGATCGCATTTCCAGTCACTGCAAAGAAAGGCGCAAGCTCTATTTGTTTAAGCTGCTCCAAAGATTTACGGACGGTGGAAACTTCCTGTTCAGGCAATCGGTCTGCACCACCTACGCCGGGGAAGTGCTTGGCAATGACAAGAATTTTATTTTCACTGCCAATGTGTAAACCGTCCACATAGGCACGCCCCATCTCGCCCACCCAAAACGGGTCGCCGCCAAATACACGGGCACCCAGATCTCCGCCCGAAGAGGATGGAGATTCCAATACATCCAGCGACGGACCAATATGAAAATTAAATCCAAGCGCAGCTAGCTCACGGCCACGCACAAGTCCAACTTGCGTGGCAAAATCAGGGTTCCAGGTGGCACCAATTGCCATCTCACTAGGCAGAGGAGTCAAACCGGTCAGGATCTGGTCCGTTGGATGACCATCCCCCTCCTGTGTGGTGCCAATAAACAGAGGCACATACGTCGAAGTAAATACCTGCCCTGTTTGTGGGTCTGTAAATGGAGAAACGGCTGAGTCCCATTCCATGCGCTGAAGGGCTTCAATCAACGCATCGGCTTGAGTAACCGTATTGGTCCCGGTAAAGTTATCGTTTTGCGATGACAACATCACACCGCCAACGTGATAACGGGTTACCAGATCATAAATTTGAGAAGTAGAACCTGTATCTGTCCCATTAAATGTAACAAGGAATAATTGTCCAACGCGTTCTGCAGGGGTCATCCCATCCAGAATCAGACGAATGCCGGGCGGAGGCGTGGAAGTTTGCGCCTGCGCCGGAACAGGCACAAGGGTAAAAAGAAAAATCGCTAATAAAAAAACTCGAATGAATCGCATTGCTTTCTTTTATATCACAATCCCGTACGTTACCAAAAGGTTTTTAAAGAAGCGTACGGGACAATCCCGCACGTTACTAAATGGTTTTCGGTGAAACGTACGGGACAATAAGCCCTAAGATAAAAATGGACGCCGCTCAGTGAACGGCGCCTTGCTGATTTTCGCTTCGTTCCCCGCTCAAACCTGCTCCCGACATCCTGACAAATTTAGCCGCCCCGGCCAAGAACTCGAACCGCAGTCGCTGGGTCATCGGTAAAGATACCGTCCGCGCCCCATTCCTTGAGTTGATTCAACTCCTCAGGCGTATTTGCCGTCCACACATGCACGCGGCGCTTGAGGCGATGCGCGCGCTGCATCTGTTCCCTGCTCGTGCTTGAAATATGAGGATGCAACGCTTGATAATCGCCAAACATAAAGCCGAAGGAACGCGCCCATAAACCGACAAGCCCGGGCATGGCAAGCAAACCGCGAGGACAACCGGGCAGTGCCTGCGCCGCAATCTTCAAGTTGGACGCAAAAAATGACGAAAAGATGATCTGCCCCTGATTGTTATGCCGCTTGATCAACTCACAAACTTTCAGTGTCAAGCCGTCACGCGGGGTGGAATAATTGGTCAATTCAATATTGATCAGCTTATCCTTCCCAACAGTTTCGAAGACTTCCTCCAGCAGAGGGACCCTGATTCCTCTGAATTTTTCATCGAACCACGCGCCCGCATCCAGTTTGCGAATCTCTTCCAGGCTGACGGATGAGACCTTGCCGCTGCCGTTCGTGGTGCGGTTTAGCGTGGAATCGTGAATGACAACCACATGCCCATCGGAGGTTAATTTCGCATCAAGCTCAACGCCGTCCGCGCCTTTTTGGATGGCTTGTGAAAAAGACGGCAGAGTATTCTCCGGTGCGTTGACCAGGTCGCCGCGATGGCCGAGAATGATTGGAGAGGGAAAATTTTCAAGCATGAGAGTCAGGTATCGGTTAAGGGAGAGGCGGTTTAAATATCCACAAAGTAGGCTCTGCCAGCGTGATCGATCATCTCACGCGACATCACAGGAGGCACAGCAAGATAGGAAGCAATGTCAATGATCTGGTCGCACAGATCGCGCGGATGAGATGCTCTTAATTTGCGATTGCGTTTGATATACCATTCCTGCAAAAGATAAGCGAGACCCTGGTCGTTATATTCAATGCGTTTCGCCTGGGCAACCCGCTTAAAAATTTCACGATATTCTTCAAAGGAAGGATCACCGATCTCAATCTTGTGACGCAGCCGGCGCAGGAAGGCTTCATCCACAAGGTCTTTGGGCGGCAAGTTCGTGGAAAAGACGATCAATACATCAAAGGGAACTTCAACTTTGCGGCCTGTATGCAGGCGCAAATAATCGAGACGATTCTCCAGTGGAACGATCCAGCGATTCAGCAAATCACGCGGGCGGACCTGCTGACGGCCAAAATCGTCGATAAGCAAAATACCGCCATTCGCTTTAACCTGAAAAGGTGCTTCGTAAAATTTGGTCGTGTCGTCAAAAACAAGGTCGAGACCTTCCAATGTCAACTCGCCGCCGACAACGATGAAGGGTCTGCGAATTTTTACCCAGCGCGGATCACGACGTATGTTCGTGCGCAAACTGCCTGTTGGGTTGCCATTGCCGGGCTCCGTATCCGGTGCAAGGCTGTGACTGACCGCATCGTACACTTTGATGACCTGTCCATCCAAATACAAGGCATAGGGGATGTACATGTTTTGACTGAGGACAAGGTTGCCAAAGGCACGGGCGATACTGGTCTTGCCGTTCCCTGGAGGTCCGTACATAAATATGGAAGAGCCTGAATTAAGGGCGGGACCAAGCCTTTGGAATGTAGATTCGGAAATGACTAATTGGGAAAGGATCTGGCGCATGGTGCGCGTGGTGACGGTTAATCGTCCGCTTTTTTGACGGCGAATGGCTTCGTTATAAACCTCGAACGGCACGGGCGCAGGCCCTGCATATTGGCTGCGCTCCATCGCTTCGCGTGCTCGCAGGATTCCCGCGCTTGTGATGCCGTAGGTGTATGCGCCTTCACCCAAACCGCCCTGGGATGATTTCACTTCGATGAATTTTTCCTGCTTCAAAATGGTCAGCAATTGATCGGTCACGCCTGCCAATGGCAGGGTAATTTCTTCAGAGATCTTGAACCCGGTCAAATAACCACGGAAGTAGAGGACTTTAAGGATCAAATCTTGCAGCCAAAGGGGCGAAAGACCAGTATCTTCAAGGCTATTGATCTGTGGAGGCGAAAAACCGCCAACAGCACCTGAAATTTGTCCTGTTTGTCTCGTCATAATGATCACCAATCCCGCGCAATAAAATTTGGGTATAACAATTCAATTATACTTCTTTTCGTTTATAATCCAGCCCATATGAAACTATCAGTCATAATCCCTGTTTACAACGAAGTTGAAAGCATTGAAACCATTTTGAATCGTGTGTATGATACAAAACTTACCCATGAAATCATTGTGGTGGATGACGGCTCAAAAGATGGGACGCGCGACAAATTAAAAGATTTGGATGGCAAAAAAGGTATTCATGTCATCCTGCACGAGAAAAATCAAGGCAAAGGCGCGGCGGTGCGGACTGGAATGGCGGCGGCAAAGGGCGACATCCTCCTAATTCAGGATGCCGACCTCGAATACGATCCCCGTGATTTCCCCGAGCTATTGAAACCAATTCACGAAGGCCTTGCAGACGTGGTCTACGGCTCGCGTTTTCTTGGGCGCGCGCATCGAGTCACGATGTTCTGGCACCTGGTAGCAAACAAAATGCTGACCTTAATGACCAATATCATGTACGACACCATCCTGACCGACATGGAAACTGGATATAAAGTTTTTAAACGCGAAGTAATCGAGGGAATGGTCATTCGCGCCAACAGTTTCAATTTCGAGCCTGAGTTCACCGCAAAAATCCTCAAACGCAAATATCGAATTTTTGAAGTGCCGATCACCTTCAATCCGCGGGATTACACCCAGGGCAAGAAGATCAAATTACACGATGCCTTCGAAGCGATCTGGGCATTGATCAAATACAGGTTCGTGGATTAATCAAAAGGCGGGCACAATGTGCCCGCCTTTTGATTCCGCTTCAGCCATCCCCCCTGCCTGTTGATGTAAACCCAGGCTGGGTCGGCGCGAGAAGCGCTTCCATGAAAAAAACAGGGCATGGAAATTATTCCATGCCCTGTTGGCGTACATCAAGGCTTTACATAAACATTGTATTCAAGAATATAGTCACCTGCTTCGTAATCCGCACTTCCGTCGTTGATGGGAGCTGTGAAAGTGGTCGCTATGGATAACTTGTGTTCACCAGCTGGCCATTTGCTCAAAGCCGTGTAATACAGCCGACACCATTGACCGCCATTCTCGAGATCTTCTCTCCTCAACTGGTCCAGAGGGACATCTTCACCGTCGAGAGTGAACTTTAATTCAATATTCTCAAAGTTCTGGTTAAGCACTTCCTTTGTGGACGTGCACCAAGCATACATCCAGATCAAAGTTTCTTCCTTCAAAATGGGGACAGTGTACGTGAGTGTACCGGGAGTGCCAAAATCCGCAGATTGATATTGTTCACGCGCCAGATCTTCAAGGAAATTCTTTCCAGAGGAAAACGCAGAAGAAGCCGCAGCGGCACTTGCCAATTCCGGCGGACCGGAAGGTGTGATGCCCGCGCCAAGAGGCTGGCTGATGGCCCGTTCTGCAAACGCGAGAACGACATCTTCGCCATTGTATTGCTGGAGAAGGGTCTCAGCGGTCACGGGAACTCGCAGGTCAGGCACAACGCCATTGCCTTCAAGATGAATATTGCCATCCGCATCCATGGCGCGGCCAATGGTCATTTGGGTGTAGAGACCCTCAGGCATGTAGAAACCTTCCACACTGCCGCCCGCTCCTTCCGAAGGATACTGTCCCACGATAATGGCACGGTCATTGATCGTCATATTATAGGAGAAGAATTCACAGGCACTGGCGCAGTTCGGACCAACCATGACCACAACCTGCCCGTTGTATTGAAGTTCTTCACGCGGCGGGATCATGGTCTCTTCGTAGTCCGGGTCAATGAAGAAATCACCGGTGCTGTCATCGTAATATGCGGTCTGGCCCACTACAATCTCTTCATTAAAGAAATAAGCTGCCATCTGGTCGGCAAGCCAGCCGCTACCGCCGCCGTTATTACGCAAGTCCAGGATGATACCGGGCACTTCATTATCATTGAAGTATTGCATGGCTCGTTCCCAGACCAGGATGGAAAGCAGGTCGTTATCCGAAAAACTGGAGATTTTTACATAGCCATAACCGCTCGGCAGCATATCAAATTCTACCGGCAAGGCTTCAGCATCCACGCCTGCGCGGAAGGAGGAAGCATTAAAGCTATCAAACTCGTTGACCACAGGCAGGGAAGCAGTTTGTTCCGAGCCTTCAGGATTCTTGAAGACAACTTCAACTTGACCCTTTTCGAGCTTGAAGCGGGTTGCGTAGCGCAATTGTTGCAGACGCTTGATCTCTGGATTGCTAAATGGAGATGACCACGGAACAGTCGCTTCAACCACATCGCCGGTTGGGACTCCATCCAACGAAATGATCTCCGCTCCCCAAATCATTCCAGCTTTCGCAGCAGGACCATTCTCTAAAACAAAATTGGTGATGAACTTGCCATCGTCCGTTTCGCGCATCCCAAAACCTAAACCACCCGCAGTTTCGGACTGGAAATCTGCGTCCAAAAGGGACGAATCAAATCCAATGTGGGTATCAGGAATAGACCAGAGGAAGTCGCGCAACGCCAATGCATAAGCGTGCGTATCCTTATTTTTCTCCGCTTCTTCAAAACGCGGACGGAATTCCTTGCCCTTCGCATCCCAATCGATCTTTTTCAGTTCAGTGAAGGCATATTCATTCTTGAACTTCTCGAGCATCGCATCGAATGCTTCAGTATAGGAAAGCGCAGAGAAATCATCCGCTGCAGAGCCTTCCGGCTCAAGCAGGGGAATTTCTGGGCTTTCGGAACGGTCAATGCCAAAGGGAGTTGAATCCAGATCGATGACAGACCAGCCCGCAGGGATGTCCATGATCGGGTCGTCATCGGTGAACAACTTCTTATCATCGCCAAACCCTGAAGGGAATGACTGCTTGTCATCCGGTGCATAGACCAAATACTTGCCGCCGAACACTTCAAGGTAAAAATCGCTGTCATCACTGACGTTGGTGGAGGCATATGCAGAAGACCAGCCGCCGCCGCCCTGATCTCGGCGCTCAAGGAATGGATCGCCCCAGGTATTCGTCCAATATGCCACGGCAAAAACCATTACACCTGTCTCATCAGCAGCATCGTGATCAACATCATGCAAGGTACCGTTCGGCACTTCGGGCAACGTCAGGCTATATGTAAAAGGTGATGTATAAAAATCGGAAGTGATCTGACCGATGACTTGCGACTCAACCGGAATAAGGAACTTGCGATTACGGGTGACAAAGCCGCCCTGATCTTCGAGAATGATCACAGGCTCTGCAACGCCCATGGTGAAAAACGTATTAGTGTAGGTTACGGTTCCAGTAACAATTTTAGGACCCGATCCATCTTCTGCCGTCACTTCTGTGGAAGCTGGAACATCCGTCCCAGCCTTGGGGGCACATGCGGCAAGCATCATACTTACAGCAACAAAAACTGCAACAATTTGAAACAAACGTGATCTCATACTACCTCCTCGGAATTTGCCCCATTATAATGCCGAAGTATAATGAACCTATGAATCCACAAATACAAGTTGAATTCGAACGCGCCATGCAAGCCCGCGCAAAAAATAACGAGGGACAGGCGCGCGTCTGCGCAAGACGAGCAGCAGGCATTGCCATACGCGATTACCTCACCCGCCACGGGATTCAAGTCTCAAGCACCAGCGCCTACGATCTGCTTAATCTCATTAAGGAAGATACGCTTCTCCCCCCTGACTTGAAACTGGTCGCTGACCATTTGACATTGCGCGTCACTGAAGAATTTAAACTCCCTGTTGAAGCAGACCTCGTCGCCGAAGCCCGTCTTTTATGCAACTGGCT
>JAEURE010000060.1 GCA_016789485.1 Anaerolineales bacterium
CAGTGTGTGGCCGCTGACGCATCCGCCTGATAGTTCAACTGGTTCTGTGTTAAAGGAGACTCTATCCCCGACTTTGATTCGCTTCGAGACTTCGCTGGGGGTGAGTCCTGTATCGACCATAAGGTATTTCAATGCCACAGCACCGCCGCCTTCTCCATCCGGGAGAAGGTTGGCAGGTGGCATGACGACCACACCGTATAGATCCTCTCCGCTCGAAGCATGAACGAGGACAGGCGAGCCAGGCAGCACGCGCGAATCCACGCCGCCGATGTTGGTGATGTAAACAAAGCCATCCACGATGCGCGAGACCATGAGACCGATGGCGTCCATGTGGGTGGCAATGAGCACGGATGGGCGCTTGTCAGCGGAGCGAATGCTTTTCTTTAGCGAACCGGCTTTCAGTCCGTGGATCGAGCCGAGTCTGCTTCGGGTGAGCTCGTCCACCAGGGGAGTCCACTTTTGTTCGATGAGATTTGCAACTGGGGTTTCAAATCCCGATAAGCCTGAAACGGAAATGATCGATTTTAGAAATGGGAGGATGTCACTCATAAGGAATATTCCAAACGTCCCGCAGAATTTCTGCGGGACGAGCTGATTATTTTATCCACCAAATGCGGTTGGAGATGCGGTTGGTGTAGCGGACGGGGTTTGTGTGGGCGTAAAGGTTGGCGTGATGGTTGGCGTTTGCGTGGATGTGGGTGTATTGGAAGGCGTCCATGTAGGAGTATTGGTTGACGACGGTGTAGATGACGGGGGCTGGAAGGGTGTTAATGTGAGGGTGGGTGTTAAGGTTGTTGTAGGTGTGGGTGTCGCAGTAAAAGTTGGTGTGGTGGTCCCCGTGACGATTTCCGGTGTGAAGCTGAAAATCAATGTGGGGGAAGGGGTCATTCCCGTTTCGGTGATGGTAGGAGTGGGAGTGGCGCGCGCATCCGGTGCAAAGGAAAGGGCAATGAAGCCGGCACAGTAGCAGGGAATGGTGGCAATGATGACCGCAAGGATTCTCATTCGGCGGCGTGCGCGGGGTGCTTCGAAATCTGACATAACGGTTCGATTATAATCTATCATTAACAATAGGAAACACTACTCCGATGATTCCACTTCACCTTCGTATTTCAGGCTTTTTGTCGTATCTTGATCCCGTTGAGTTGGATTTCAAATCTTTTGACCTTGCTTGTATTTCCGGACAGAATGGCGCGGGGAAATCGTCCCTGTTGGATTCGATCACATGGGTCTTATTTGGCGAGGCGCGCGGCAAAAGCTCGGATGTGATCAATTTGAATCAGGATGTGAAGTCTGCGGAAGTTGCACTGATCTTTTCCTATGAAAATAACATCTATCGCGTGCAAAGAACCCTTCCGCGTGGGAAAAGCACGGTATTGGAGTTTCAAGTATTGGACGGCGGGGACCAGAAGATGGGGGACGAGAGATGGAATATGGAAAGCGGAACGTGGAAACCGTTGACCGAAAAGACTACGCGTGATACTCAGGCGCGGATTGAACAGACGCTGCGCCTCGATTACGAGACTTTCATCAATGCTTCCTTCTTTTTACAGGGCAAGGCGGATCAGTTCACACAAAAGAAGGCCAGTGAGCGCAAATCTGTGTTGAGCACGATCCTTGGGCTGGAGATCTGGGATACATACAAGGAGCGTACAGCGGAGAAACGCAAAGCCATAGAAAGTGAAGTTAATTCGATTGACGGGCGCATCGCGGAGATCGATGCCGAACTGGCGGAAGAGGATATTCGCAAGACCCGTTTGCAGGAATTGGAGATCAATCTCAAGCAATTAACCAGCGCGCGCGCTGCACAGGAAAGCATCCTTGAGAATATCAAAAAGACGGCAGCAGTTTTGAATGAACAACGCAAATTGGTGGAAACATTTGCCAAGTCGCTGGGGAATTCACGCTCATCGTTAATCGGGATTGAATCACGGTTGATGGAGAAACAGATTGAATTGAAGAAATACGCCGACCTTATCAGCCGCGCGAAGGAAATTGAGTCTGCGTACAAGGCATGGCAGAAGGCTCGCGCCGAAGTTGAAAAAATGGATCAGGTCGCGGCGCAATTTCGTGAGTATGATGAAAAACGCCAGCCTTTGTTGCGTGAGATCGAGGTGGAAAAAGCGAAGCTGGAGCAGGAACTTGAGGAATTAAATCGTCAATCTGCGGCAGTGGAGGATCAAACGTCAGGAATTCAAGGCCTGCAAAAGCAAGTGGAAGAGGCGCAGGAGTCCCTGAAAAGTGTGGAAGAAAAGATCAGTCGACGCGACGAGTTGAAGAATAAAACGTATCAAGCCCGCGAAAAACACGCCGCATTAAAAGTTGAAAATGAAACCTTGCGCAGGGAGATGGATGAATTCAAATCCCGCATCGATTCATTGGAGAAAGCGGATGGCGCAGAATGCCCGTTGTGTGGACAGGAATTGAGCGAGGCGCACCGCAAATCCACACTTAAAGAATTGAACAGGGAAGGCAAGCAAAAGGGAGACCAGTTTCGCGCCAATAAAAAAGAGATCGAAGATATTGAAAAAGAAATTGCGGACAGCGAGGCAAATCTCAAGCAATTCGGCAGTATCGAAACTGAGCGGATGAAATTTTCCAATATCATTTCACAATTTACGGAGCGCATTGAATCTTTGCGGGCAATTGCAAAAGATTGGAAGTCCACTGGCGAGAAGCGTTTGAAGGAAGTTAAAAGATTGCTAGAAAGCGGCAAGTATGCAAGCGAGTCGCAAAAAGAACTTGCCAAATTGGACAAGGAACTTGCCAAACTCGGCTATGATGCTGCCGCGCACGATGCCGTCCGCAAGCATGAACTTGAAAACCGCAGCCTGGAAGATGAGCACAGTAATTTGAAATCTGCTCGTGAAGTCAATCAACGCATCGAAAAAGAGATCAAGGAATTGGAGGAAGAGAGAAGGAAAAAGAGTGAAGAAGTAGCGGAACAGGAAAAAAATTATAACGACGCCGCCAGATTGCTTGCCGGATCTGAAGCAGGTGCGCCGAATCTCAACGATGCCGAACGCGAATTATTCCGCCTGCGGGAGGATGAAAACCTGGTCCGCAGCGAGTTGGGTGGGGCGGAGCAAAAAGTAAAAGCGCTCGAAACCCTGCGCGCGCGCAAAGCGGATTATGGAGTGCAGCGCGAGGAATTGAATCAAAATATTGCTCGACATAAAACTCTTGAGCGCGCCTTTGGGAAAGACGGCGTACCCGCCTTGCTCATTGAACAATCATTGCCGCAGATCGAGCAGAAAGCCAACGACCTGCTTGACCGTTTGAGCGATGGACACATGTCCATTCGATTTGTTACGCAGGCGGAGTACAAAGATAAAAAACGCGACGACCTGAAGGAAACGCTTGATATTCAGATCAGCGATTCTGCAGGCACACGCAATTACGAAATGTATTCGGGCGGCGAAGCCTTCCGCGTTAACTTTGCGATTCGGCTTGCGCTTTCTGAGATCCTTGCACAGCGCAAAGGCGCGCGCCTTCAAACTCTCGTCATTGATGAAGGCTTCGGCTCGCAGGATGTGCAAGGCCGTCAGAGACTCATCGAGGCCATCAACCTTGTCAAAAATGATTTTGCAAAAATTCTCGTTATCACACATCTCGATGAACTCAAAGATGCTTTCCCAAATCGCATCGAAGTTGAGAAGACGGATCGCGGAAGTACCGTTACCGTTATTTAGCTCATTGAAAGTCAGACCCTTGATAATTTCCCCATGACATATTTCATAACATCAACTATTTTATTTATTCTCGGTCTTATCATCGTTTATTGGGTTCATAGTCAGTATCATCTTGATATCGTCGTCACACCCAAGGCTTCGCCGCAAAATGCGCCGCTTGTTTCCATTTGTATTCCCGCGCGTAACGAAGAAAATAATATTCGCAGGTGTGTCGAAGCTGCACTTGGCCAGGATTATCCGAACATCGAGGTCATTGTTTTGGATGACCACTCCACTGATGCGACTCCTGAGATTCTTCGCCAACTTGTGGCTCAGAATGGCATGCTCAAAATAATCAACGGCTCAGACTTGCCTGCAGGCTGGGCTGGAAAACCCCATGCATTGTTCCAAGCCTCAGCAATTGCCCGCGGCGAGTGGCTGTGCTTCGTGGATGCGGATACCTTCCTCGAACCGCGAGCTATTTCGTCAGTGTATGCCAAAGCTCTCGAAACAGAAGCAGACCTTTTCACAGTGATGACGCGTCAGATCCTTGGTTCGTTCTGGGAGAAGGTCGTCATGCCTTTGGTGATGACCGCGCTTTCCGTTGGATTCTCTCCTCGCAAAATCAATGATCCATCCCGCCGCGATGCGGTTGCCAACGGACAGTTCATCTTCATCAAGCGCAGTATTTATGACCTGATCGGCGGGCATGAAAAAGTGAAGGATCAGATCGTGGAAGATAAAGCCATATCAGAACAGGTGAAATGGAATGGACATCGTTTGGTGATGGCTGACGGAACGCAGGTAGTCAGCACGCGTATGTACACGTCCCTTGCGACCATGTGGGAAGGCTGGACGAAGAATATTTATCTTGGCTTGCGCGATCATCCCGCCATGTTGATGCTGGGTGCATTTGGCGCGACCCTTGCTTTGATAGCCGCCCTCTTTTTACCCATTTGGCCTTTGCTCGGATTGAATTGGTATTTCAAGGGCGGTGCGTGGATGGCGCTGGGTGTAATTATTGAGTCAATTCTTGTATGGGGATATTTAATTTATATGCGTGTGATGGCAGCTTCCAAAATGAGAATTTCAAGATGGTATGCGTTGACTACTCCGCTTGGCGCAGGCGTATTTGCCGCCATGATGTTAACTTCTGCGTGGAAGGTGCTCTCGGGGCAAGGGGTAACCTGGCGCGGCAGAAATTATTTTCCAAATTTGTGACAAAAATCCTTGATTAATTAAGTCTGTATTTTTATAGTATGTTATCTTTAACGATAGATAACATACTATAAAAATGCCGTGCTGGAAGCAGTCATTCACCAACTGCATGGAATCATGCATGCGCATCAAAAGAGCGCATGATTCAGAAATATCATACAACGAAGGAAGATGAAATATGAAAAGAATTCTAGGGTTTGTTTTGGCGGGAATTTTGTTATTAAGTGCTTGTGGAGTTTCGGATACAGGTCGCATGGACGGGGAGGGAGTGGAAGTCCGTGATTATTGGGCTCGTGCCGCCCTGAAAGACGGTACCAGTGCAGTGTATATGCTCTTGCTTAATCATGACGCTGAAGATGATGCTTTTGTCGGCGTTTCCTCGGATGTGGCCTCTGCACTTGAACTTCACTTGAGCAAGATGGGCGATGATGGCACAATGCAAATGATCCCGCAGGAAACCATTGCACTGCCCGGCAATGGTGAAGTGGAATTGAAACCGGGCAGTTATCACATTATGATGATTGGCTTGGTAAAGGATTTAAATGTTGGCGATGAGATAACCCTGACCCTGCATTTCCAGAACCATGACGATATTACTTTGACTGTCCCCGTGAAGGAAGCTGCCAATATGGGCGGTTCCGGCATGGATGGCCACAACACAATGCCTTAATGCTTGGCTTGCATGTCCTTGAAAAAACTTCCTGCTGGACTTCTGGCAGGAAGTTTTTTTTTCATCGGCGTAGAGAATCTCCAATGGGTGGAGGCAACCCTCCCGTAGGAAGAGGCGCCATGTCAGTTTGACGGTCAGCTTCGAAAATCGGATAATTTTGGCTGAATATTATCTTGTTGTCCGAAGCCTGTGACCTTAGAATGTGACAAAAGTTACAATCGATTTTTGGATATTGCTATATATTAAGAATACATTAATCTTATGTGAGGTCAGCCTATGTCGAAAATTCCTATTGTTGCCATCGTAATCGCCGTCCTTGCCATGGGATATTTTGCATTCGTGACAGATGCTCCTTCATATGGCGGGCATGCTCCTGAAACTTGCGCAAACTGCCATGTGATGGATTCCCAGTATGAAAACTGGTATCACGGCGCGCACGAGAATTGGGCGAAGTGTACCGACTGCCATTTGCCTCACGATAATTTTGTGGTGTATTACGCTGAAAAAGGGCGGCAAGGTGCAAAGGATACTTATGCTTTTGTTACAGGAAACATCCCCATTGCGATCCGCGCGAGCGATAAGACCAAACAACTTGTGCAGGACAATTGCCTGCGTTGTCATGAAGAGACAGTGGAAAGTATTGTAATGGGCGCACAGCCGTTTGACCGCTATTGCTGGGATTGCCACCGTGATATTGCCCATACTGCACGCGGGGGGTCGGGGAGTCCCTATCAAGACTCTAATCTTTATCCAACCAAATAAGGAGAATGAATCCAATGAAAAATTACACTACACTTATTCTGGCTGGCCTTGTCATCATTTTGGCCGCCGCTCTGATAGGCGTTTTGACTTATGTCAAAAATCAACCTGCGGAGGTGCGCACGGTGGAACCGTTGGTGACGATTGCCGCCATGGAACCTGATTCAGCATTGTGGGGAGTGAATTTTCCGAACCAGTTCGATACCTTGATGAAGACAAAGACCAATAACGTTGACACAACCTATGCGGGTTCATCCCAATTCTCATGGCTGGAACGTGATCCGCGTCAGGTCATCCTGTTTGCTGGGTATCCATTCAGCAAGGATTACAACGATGATCGCGGTCATGCCAATGCGTTGGATGATGTCCGCGCTACCAAGCGCCTGAATTTGAATGATGAAGACCCCAAACACACACCTGCCACTTGTTACTCCTGCAAATCGTCCGATAACCCGGGCTTGTGGGCTGAGCTTGGTATGGAAGCGTATGACGCCATGTCGTTCAATGAAATGACGCCCAATATCAATAATTCGATCGGATGCTCCAACTGCCATGAGGCTGAAACCATGCGTCTGATTGTGACCAACCCTGCTCTCGAAGAAGCACTGAAGCGCCAGGGGAAGGATTGGGAAACGTTCACCCGCCAGGAGATGCGCACCGTTGTCTGTGCGAACTGTCATGTTGAGTATTATTTCAAAGGCGACGGCAAGTATTTGACCTTCCCCTGGGATAAAGGCACCAGAGTGGAAGAGATCATTTCCTACTATGAAGAATCTGGTTTCAAAGATTGGGTATATCCTGAAACAGATACCCCCATGCTCAAAGCCCAACACCCTGAATATGAATTCTTCACTGCCGGCTCCACACATTACAACGCCGGCGTTTCCTGTGCCGACTGTCACATGCCCTACGTCCGCGATGGTGCAAGTAAATATTCATCCCACGATGTTCACAGCCCATTGCTAAATCCCGAGCAGGCTTGCGGCCAGTGCCATACGGACACAGCATATGTCATCAATCGTGTTGCCAGTATTCAACAACAGGTTGCTGAGACGAAGATTGACACGGAAGATGCGATCATTGATGCCGTCACTGCCATCAAGGCTGCCGTGGCCGCTGGAAATGCAGATGTAACTTTACTCGACGAAGCTCGCAAGCTGCACCGCGAAGCCCAGTTTATGTGGGATATTGTTTCTGCCGAGAACAGCACAGGCTTCCATAATCCTGAATATGCGTTGGAAATATTGGCTAAGTCCTCCAATCTTGCACGTCAAGCGCAGATGCTCGCCGCACAGTCCGTAGGTGATACATCCCTGCTTGAAACAGGCACGTACTATCCTGCCGCGACTCCCTAAAGAACTATGAAAGCAGACTCCCCGTGCATACGCCGGGGAGTTTTTATTTAAGGGAACATTTTGAATGATATTGTCGTTAACCATGAAAAGGAGAAAAAATGAAAAAGTTTATTTTATTGATGCTTATGGTTATCCTCACAGCCTGTTCTGCCGCAGCGCCCACCGACCTGGATCGCAATCGCCAAACCTGGCAGGATGCAGGCGTGCCCCATTACCGTTTTGATCTATTTATTGGCTGCTTCTGTGTCTTTCGCGATCACATGCCTTTAGCCATCGAAGTACAAAATGGTGAAATCATTTCGATGACAAAACCGGATGGCACCTCCGTTGAAATGACGGATCCAAGCTATGAGCTTTTCGCGAAATATGCGACTATAGACCGCATCTTTTCTGAACTGGAAACTGGTCTAAAAGGTGATGCAGACGAAGTCACTGTGACATACGACGCCACTTACGGTTTCCCCTCAGAGATCTACTTTGACTTTATCAGGGAGGCCGCTGATGATGAGCTGTCAATTCAAGTTTCAAATTTTGAAGCGCTGAAATAAAAAAGAGCGACCTGTACAGGTCGCTCTTTTTTATTTGAACACAAGTTTGTGAGGGATTATTCCAGCCACTGATTAAAAATCTCTTTGTCGGTAATTTGAATACGCCTGTCTTCCACTTTGATCGCGCCGCTGCGTTCCAACTCCTTCATGGAGCGCGCCACTACTTCACGGACGGTTCCCAGCCTCGCGGCAAGCTGTTCCTGAGTCCATATCGGCGCAGGCTTTTGCTGTGGCAGTTCAGCGATCAGGCGCGCAAGGCGGTGGGTGACCTGATAGAAAGCCATCTCGCTCACCATCCGCACCATGCCTCGCAGCATTTTTCCAAAATTTGCCAGAACTTTTTGAGCAAAAGCAGGATGTGCCATTACGAGTTCATGGAGCTTTTTTGTGTTGATCACCCATACACGGCAGACTTCCAGCGCCTCTACATTGACAGGGTTTGTCCCTTCGTCAAAAGCGGGAACTTCAGCAAAGGTATCTCCCTCCTGCAAAATTCGGACGATATATTGCCGTCCCTGTGGCGAGACCTTAAATATCTTGGCGCTGCCCTGTTCAACGATATGCAAGCCGTCACAGGGATCTCCCTCCCAGAACAACACATCTCCGCGCTGGTATTCACGGAGATGCATATTTTCAGCAATATCTTTTAATAGAGTGTCTGAAAGGTCGTCAAAATATTCGTTCGCTTTTAAGACCTTTATTCTTTCGCTGCCTGTTGATGCGATCGGCTTCATGGCTTGAAGTTACATCTCACCAAGCAGAACTTGATCTGTGCCGCGGTTGATTTCCCATGGATAGACAATGAATGCGTCGGTAACGGCTGCATAATAATCGGGTCGCACGCTTCCAAACAGATTTCGGTAGGGGTTGAAATGCAGGACGCAGGTTTCGGCAAATCCGCCGGCAGCGGAGACGCGGTTCTTCACGGCAGTGATGGTGCGGCCTGACCCCCAAACATCATCCACGATAAGGGTGGGGCGTCCACGCAGTTTATCGTCTGCGGGGAATTGAATGAATTCGGGCCATGCCATGAGTTTGGATTTGTCCGTTTGTGATTGCGCAGGAAAATCCACGGCGGCGGTGAGGATGTGGGTGATGTCCATGGATTCGGCGAGCATTCCGCCGGGAATAATCCCGCCGCGCGTGATAATCACCATTGCGGTGAATTCGCGGTGAAATTGGGGAACCAGATGGTCTATCAGTTTATCCAGTTCCTGCCAGGTGATCATTTCGCGGCGTGGTTCAGATGGCATGAAGTTAATCCTTGATGTGCGAATTTATCAGAATAGTAAATATTTATTAGGCTAGAGCAGCTGCGAGCGGGGCGGGAGCGGCGACTTGTGTCGAGCGTCCTTCTGCTGTGGCTTTTTCCACTTCCCGTGCCCAGATGTAAAGGCAGGCGTGATAGGCTGTATTGGTGTAGGAACTGAACAGGCTGGCGAGCATCACGAAGGTGAAGAAGATCAACGTGCCGATGGTAATGCCGACTACCAGGATGGCTGTACTGCCGCCAGCCACGTAAGCGATGCCGCCTCCAATGGCGAAGGCGAGGATAAGACCGATGACAACGCCTACGAAGCCAATGAGCCCTGTGACCCAGCGAACGCCGACAAACCCAATGCCGATGAGCAATAAATTCTCTTTTGTGATCTTGACAATGCGGGCAAGACCATCTTTTAGATTTAGATCGTCGATGACCATGGCAGGGAGGACAAGAAGCGCAGCTTCCGTCCACAGAGCTTCAACGGCGCGCATGGCGGAGCGCAGGATTCCGCCGAGGACGTTATTTTTTCTATTGTTGTTCGCCATGTTACGCAGGACGCCCACAAGGGTGGAGACGGCTGCGAGTGTGAGAATATCAAAAAAGTCGCGGCGGACGATGGCCCACGCTTCATCCATGCGGGCATCGCCTGTGGTGAGGTATCCATAAATCAAGCGGATGGTCATGGCAGAGAAGACATATGTTACTGTGAATTGGATAAACATCAGGATGGCGCCCAAAACACCCATGATGATACGTCCTATCTGACTGTCGCCAGTTAGAAATGCAGTGATAATAATAGGGATAATACCGATAATGGAAATGATCATTCCCACAACCAAAGCGTAGATGGAGGGTTTTAGTAAGTCCCTGTCTTTAAAAGCCATGCTCCAGGCTTGTTTTAGAAAATTCCAACCTCTTGAAAAACTTTGCATAATTCACTCTCCTTCGTTAAGAATGCGTTCATTATAGCAAAATTGATGCAAAAAAGACGCTAAAAATGAGAGGGAGCAGTATAATCGGGCAATTCCAAAATCAGGATCATTTATGAAAAACATATTTTTTGTCGTAGTGTTGCTGGGTGTATTTGTAATCACAGCTTGTTCAGCAGGCGCGTCTGTTCCATCCACACCAACCCCGGATCCGCTGGTCTTGCAGGGACAGCAGGTTTTTAATGCGCGTTGCGCCACTTGTCATGCCCTCGTACCGGATACGATCATCATTGGGCCGTCTCTTGCAGGAGTTGCCACTCGCGCAGAGACCCGTGTGGAGGGACAAACCGCAGAGGAATATTTGCAGTTGTCCGTTTTAAGGCCCGGTGATTATGTGGTGGAAGGCTTCAACAACATCATGATCACCAATCTGGCGAAAGAACTTACCAACGAAGATATGAACGCGCTGATGGCATTTTTATTGAGTTTGAAATAACATCTTATTAACCAACTCGGAGGAGAATGTATGAAA
>JAEURE010000061.1 GCA_016789485.1 Anaerolineales bacterium
TGAGCTGGCCGCACAACTGCGCCGTGAAGGGCTTGATACAATGGTTTTCCCTGAACCTGCCAAGCTGCAAAAGCAGTTCAAGTTCGCGGACAAAATGAAGCTCAAGATCGTTCTTACAATTGGTCCCGACGAAGCGGCGAATAATCAAGTGGCGATAAAAAATCTCGCAAGCGGCGAGCAGGTTATCGTCCAGCGCGGCGCGGCGGTGGATACCATCAAAGAGATGTTGAATGCCTGAGATTCGTCCCGTTACAAAAGAAAATTGGGAAGCCTTGATCGGACTGAAAGTACGGGACGATCAAAAAGGTTTTGTTGCTTCCAATTTGTATTCCATTGCGCAGTCGCAGTTCGGTGACGAATATGAAGGCCAGTGGTGGGATTTGTTTCCGTACGGTATATATGATGGTGATCTGCCGGTTGGTTTTTTGATGTATGCATATAAGTTCGATCACCCAAGGCATCAGGCGTTTATTATCCGCTTGATGGTAGACGAAAACCATCAAGGTAAAGGGTACGGTCGTTTTGGAATGAAAAAAATGCTTGAGATTTTTCAGGCTGATGACCGCATCCGCACAGTGGGTATTAGCTATGAGCCTGAGAACGAAACGGCGCGAAAATTATATGCCAGTCTGGGCTTTGTTGAGACGGGAGAAGTGGATGATGGGGAGACGGTCGCCGAGTTGAAGTTAAAATAATTTGTGGTAAAATGATGACCGTTTGAAGCATGGTGCCTGTAGCTCAACGGCAGAGCGCTACACTGTGGCTGTAGATGTTGAGGGTTCGAAACCCTTCAGGCACCCAAAAGAGTCTCCCAATCTGGGAGACTCTTTTTATGTCCATGCCCATCTGTTTATGGAAAGTTTCATGAAAAATAATGCTTTTCTCATAGTAAAATAGCATCCATGTCTAAAACCATAAATGTTCTTTTTCTCGCGGCGGAAGCCGACCCTTTTGTGAAAGTTGGCGGTCTCGGTGATGTTGCGGGTTCTCTTCCGCGTGCGTTGCGGTCACTTTCCAATGATGATGTAAAACTTGATGTGCGGCTTGTTTTGCCGTATCACCCTGTGGTGAAGGCAGAAGGGCTTAGGCCCTTGGGGATGTTTTCAATGCCGCGCGGTGATTCTGAGGTGGGAGTGGAAGCATTTGAAACCACGTTAAATGGGATGCCAGTCTATTTCATTAACGGCGATCCGATCCGCTCGAACGGCTCTGTCTATTCCCTGGACGCGAAACTGGATGCTGAAAAATATTCTTTCTTTTCTCTTGCGGCATTGGCATTGCAAAAACAAATCAACTGGTTTGCGGATATTGTGCATGCAAATGATTGGCATACCGCTTTAAGTATCTACGGCTCATTGTCAAAGCGCTGGGAGGAAGGTGCCCGTCACGTTGCGGGCGTGCTTACGTTACACAACCTGCCATTTATGGGACCTGATGTAAGCGGAATTGTTGAAAATTACGGAATTAAACTTGCCCAAACGGATCTTCCTGAATGGGCTCGTGTGATGCCTCTGCCTTTGGGTCTGTGGGCGTCGGATGTGATCGTGGCGGTTTCCCCGACCTATGGAAACGAAATCCTCACCCAGGAATATGGCTGCGGGTTGGATGAATTTCTGCAGCTTCGCCGCGACACGATCAGCGGTGTGTTGAATGGGATCGATGTGGATTCTTTCAACCCCGCCGATGATGCGACGCTGGGGATGAACTTTGATATTAATACGCTTGAAAAACGGGCCGCAAATAAAGGATTGCTGCAGGATAAGCTCGGCTTTGCGCGGGACCCCGGAATTCCCTTGCTTGCCATGGTGTCACGCATGGATGTGCAAAAAGGTGTTGACCTGGCTTTTGCCGCCTTAAAAAGCATGAAGTCAGTTAACTTTCAGGCGATCATCCTTGGAACAGGTGACCCAAAGCTTGAAGAAGCAGCGCGCAGCCTGCACGAATTGTTTCCAGACAAAATAAAAGTTGAGTTGCGCTATGACGCGAGTCTTGCTCGCCAGATCTATGCTGGTTCGGATATGCTGTTGATGCCGTCCCGTTATGAGCCTTGCGGACTTTCCCAAATGATCGCTATGCGTTATGGCTGTGTACCCATTGTGCGTGCGGCAGGCGGATTGAATGACACGGTCAAGCAAAATGAAACTGGGTTTGTTTTTGAAAAGGCTCATCACATGTCTTTGATGGCTGCGATCAAGGCGGGGATTAAAGTATTTTCCAAGCATGAGCAATGGAAAAAGATGCAATTGGCGGGCATGGCACAGGATTTCTCATGGGAGAACTCGGCAAGGAAATATCTTGAGTTATACCAATCGCTTGTGAAATAAATTTATTTTTGAAGGTGTAATCAATCCATGGCATTCAAACGTTCTTCTGGAATTCTTCTCCACCCTTCCAGTTTACCCGGTCCGTATGGGATTGGCGATCTTGGGCCTCAATCTTATCGTTTTGTGGATTGGCTCGTGTCTACCGGCTGCAAACTCTGGCAGATTTTGCCTTTGGGTCCCACGGGGTACGGTGATTCGCCGTACCAGTGTTTTTCCGCTTTCGCTGGAAATCCTTATTTATTAAGTCCTGATGAATTGCTTGCAGACGGACTTGTGACTCAAGGTGACTTGAATGAATTGAAGGAACTTCCCGCTTCTCGCGTGGACTTTGGCTTGCTCATTCCAAAAAAATTGGATCTTTTGCAAAAGGCATTTTCCCGCTTCCAAACCAACCCCGAGCACTTGCGTGAAGCCTTCGACTATTTCTGCACTGACAATGCCTCCTGGCTGGATGACTTTGCCCTTTTCATGGCGTTGAAAGAAGCCAATGGAGGCGGCTCATGGAACGGGTGGTCCGAAGCGTTGCGTTCCAGAAAAAAAACAGCAATGACGAAAGCCAGAAAAGAATTGGCAGAGAGCGTGATGCGTTATTCCTTTTACCAATTTCTTTTCTTCAGGCAGTGGGATAGAGTCCATAAGTATGCAAATGAAAAAGGGATTCAGATCATCGGCGATATTCCCATCTTTGTGGCGTATGACTCTGCGGATGTGTGGGCGAATCCCGACTTGTTCTTTCTTGATAAGAGCGGCAACCCGACTGTGGTTGCAGGAGTCCCACCTGATTTGTTTTCCACTACGGGACAGTTGTGGGGTAACCCGTTATACAACTGGGAGGTGCACAAGAAGGAAAATTATGCCTGGTGGCTTTCACGCGTACGCGCATCTCTGAAGTTTATGGATATTTTGCGCTTTGATCATTTCCGTGGTTTTGCAGGTTATTACGAGATACCCGCCGAAAATACAACCGCGGAAAATGGACGTTGGGTGCCTGGCCCTGGCAAGGATTTGTTCCGTGTTGTGGAAAAATTTCTTGGAGAGGGGTTGATTGCACCCGGTGAGGGTCTTCCCGTCATCGCAGAAGATTTGGGCGTTATCACTCCCGATGTAATTGAATTGTTGGAGGCGTTTGACCTGCCCGGTATGAAGGTTTTGCAATTTGGTTTTACAGGACCGGACAATCCCTTCCTGCCGCATAATTACATTCCCAATTGTGTGGCGTACACAGGGACTCATGATAACGACACAGCCATGGGTTGGCATGCGGCCGCTCCCAATCACGAACGTGACTTTGCTCATCGTTATCTTGGCGTGGATGGCCATGACTTCGCCTGGGACTTGATCCGCGCTGTCTGGAAGTCTGTTGCGGTTTTTGCGATTGCTCCCATGCAGGATGTGCTTAGCCTTGGCGGGGTAGCGCGCATGAATTTCCCAAGCAAACTGGGCGGCAATTGGGAATGGCGTATGAGTGAAATCGATTTGCGCGAAGATTACGCGGCAGGTTTGAGAGATGTAAATTGGCTGTCAAAAAGATAATAAAACGCCTCGAAAGAGGCGTTTTTCTAAAGGTAGTTATTATTAGCCATGATAAGCCTGGGTAGCTCTTTCCATGCCTATCTGAGGTGATGGACGGAAAGATGCAAACTTAGTTGTGCAGCTTACAGACAGAAATTACAGGCTTATTACGTATTATCTTAAATTCCCCACAACGGCATGACTTTCTGATAAAGTTAGTTTCAAAGGATGACGATTTTCGAAGGTGTTTTAAGTGTCTCTCGGATTTGAATTATCTATTAACGCAGAATCAACTTCGGTTAAGGCTGAAGCGTGATTTTTATCCAAAGAAAATGGCCTGAGTATCCAATGTCTCAAATTGGTCTAACATTATTATTCCTCGGCATTGCCGCCCTTTTGTTGTTCGTGAACGTTCTGCGAGCTGATATCGTCGCGTTGATTTTGATGCTTGCGTTGGGGTTGAGTGGCATTCTCACTCCGCAGGAAGCGTTTTCTGGGTTTAGCCGACAGGCTGTCATTATTGTTCTCGCGGCGTTCATTCTTGCAGAGGGGTTGCGCCGTTCGGGCATGACTGAACGATTGGGCTTGTTCATTATCCGAATATTCGGCGCAGGTGAAAGGCGCTTGGTTTTCGGCGTGATGACAGCTTCGGCAGTGCTTTCACTTTTTATGAATAACATTGCAGCTGCGTCGTTGCTGCTTCCGTCATTATCAGGGGTTGCGCGGCGTATGAAAATTTCGCCGTCAAAACTGCTGATGCCGCTGGCGTTTGGTACGATTCTAGGGGGGATGGCAACCTTGTTGACGACAAACAATATCATTGTTAGTGGATTGTTGCGCGATGAAGGGCTGGCAGGTTTTACATTAACAGATTTTGCGCCAATTGGTCTTTTGCTGACATTTGCGGGAATTTTGTTTATGGTCTTGTGGGGACGAAAGCTGCTCCCTGCTCAATCGCCCGCCCAACGCCATGAAGACGATGCCGAATCTGATGATCTCATCAATACCTATCAACTCTCCGAGCGATTGGTGCGTGCCAGGGTATTTGGCGGCGGCAGTTTGGATGGCATTACGCTCGAGAAAAGCGGGCTACGTGAGAAGCATCAGCTCAATGTGATCGCCATTCAACGTGGAAGATCCACTTTGCCCCTAGAGGCTAAAACTGTTTTAAAAGGCAACGACATTCTATTGATCATGGCGCGCCCTGAAGACACTGTGCCAACATCATTAATGGATATGCTGGAGGTTCTTCCTTCGGGCGCCTGGCAGCAGGAATATCTTTCTGCGCCAAATTTGAAATTGATCGAAGCCGCGGTCGCTCCCCGCTCTCAGCTTGCCAGCCAAACCCTGCAAGAGATTCGCTTTGAGCAGAAATTCGCTTCGAATGTACTGGCAGTCTGGCGGCGCGGACGTTCCATCCGCACACGCCTTGCAGACTTGCCGCTTGAATTTGGCGACGGCTTGCTGATTCAGGGGACGGAGAAAAGCCTGAGCTTACTGCGAACCGAGCCCGGTTTAATTTTACTGGCAGAGTCTATCCCTTCCATCCGCATGACGTTGCGGAGCTGGTTCACTGTGTTGATCATGGTTGCCACTTTGATACTCGCTGTATTATTTCCGGATAATATTGCAGAGATCATGCTAAGCGGCGCAGTTGCAATGGTCTTGATTCGCACCATGAGCATGGATCAGGCATATCGCTCCGTTGACTGGCGCAGTCTCTTTCTTGTGGCAGGAATGCTTCCTTTGGGTGTTGCGTTGAACAAGACGGGCGCATCTGCCATGTTCGCAAATATGATATTGTCAAATCCCGGCGGCACTCAGCATTTGGTTGTGCTGGCAGGGTTTGTCCTGCTTACGGTTGCATTAACTCAGATCATCAACGGGGCGGCAGCAGTCACGGTCATTGCACCGATTGCAATTGCCACCGCCCAACAGATCGGGATGGAACCGCGCAGCATCGCTATGGCGGTGGCGCTGGCTTCTTCAATGGCGTTCATGTCTCCGCTTGGGCATGCCGTCAATGTCATGGTCATGGGCGCCGGCGGTTATACTTTCAGGGATTATGCCCGTGTGGGAATTCCACTCACAATTTTGCTTGTCATTCTTTTAATGATCGCTCTGCCGTTGATCATGCCGATTGGATAAAAATATGCCAAGAAAAAAAACGACAACCTCCTCACAACCCCCACAAGAGGAGGAATCTGTTTGGACATACCGCGGATATAAACTCAAGACCAGCGAGTTCGTCACTGCAATGGTTCACCTGTTCCGCGCGGAAATCCAGCGTGCCAATGTCTGGCGTCAGCGGCTGGATACCACCACGAACTGGGCTGTTGTTTCTGCCGGTGCCACACTTTCCATTGCGTTCAGCCAACCCAATGTCCACCATGGCGTCATCATCCTTAATACATTATTGACAACATGGTTCCTATTCATAGAAGCGCGGCGATATCGTTATTATGAGCTATGGAGTTACCGCATCCGCCTGATGGAAACAGATTTTTACGCAGCCATGCTGGTGCCGCCATTTCACCCTTCACCCGAATGGGCGGAGAGTCTGGCTGAAAACCTGCTTTCACCAAGCTTTCCAATTTCAATGTGGGAGGCATTTGGCCGGCGGCTGCGCCGCAATTATTTGTGGATCTTTTGTATGCTCGGCGCTTCGTGGCTTGCAAAAAGCTACCTGTTTCCCACTCCCGCGGCGACTTTATCGGAATTTATCTTAAGAGGCGCAGTTGGACCGATACCAGGCCAGATCATGATCGCTCTGGGAGCGGTTTATTTTGCCTTTCTGGCATTGATCGCAATCGGCACAATTGGAATGACCAAGGCAACCGGTGAGATTCTTCCGCGCTTTGGCGGCGACAGCAGCCACGAATTTCATGAGGAACATGACCAGTTCAAAGGGATTCGCTCCATGCTGGTTCCATCGCATCGTCGAAAACAACTGCTGGCGCTCATTATTACCGATAAAGCGAAACTTGTTTCAGATCGAATCTTGTCCGATCTCAAACGCGGCGTCACGGCCATCGATGGTAAAGGCATGTACACAGGAGCAGATCGAACAATTCTGATGTGCGCGCTCACCGTCACTGAAGCGCATAATCTTAAGAGTGCTGTTGCCAAGGAAGATGCGCAAGCCTTTGTAATTGTTTCCCCCGCGCAGGAAATACTTGGGCGTGGCTTTGCGCCGTTGGAAGAAAAATAGTATCAAGGAAAATGAACATGCTAAATAATCCACATCGCCGCTACAATGCCCTGACAGGGGAGTGGGTGCTCGTTTCTCCGCATCGCGCCAAACGTCCCTGGCTTGGGCAGGTTGAAAAACTTTCCCCCGAAACTCTCCCCGCTTACGACCCAACTTGTTATCTGTGTCCGCGCAACGAACGTGCGGGTGGCGTCTTCAATCCCGATTACACAAGCACCTATGTTTTCGAAAATGACTTTGCCGCCCTGCTCCCTGGCCCTGCGGATGAAGTTCCCGCCTCCACCCACCCGTTGCTTGTTTCTGTTCCCGAGCAGGGACATTGTCTGGTGGTTTGTTTCTCCCCCCGCCACGATCTGACGCTGCCAGAACTTGATCTTCCCTCCATTGAAAGTGTGCTTTACACCTGGGCCAGCAATTCAGCCGATATGGCAAAAGAAGATTATATTAATTATGTGCAGGTCTTTGAAAACAAAGGTGCCATGATGGGTTGTTCCAATCCGCATCCGCACAGCCAATTGTGGGCGCAATCTGCATTGCCAAATGAAATCATCAAGGAACTCGCCCGGCAAACTGAATATTTCAAAGGGAACAATCGTCCGCTTTTGGTGGACTATGTTCAGGAAGAACATAAACACAAGGATCGCATTCTCTTTGCCAACGACCATTTCACGGCTCTTGTTCCGTTCTGGGCGGTTTGGCCCTTTGAAGTATTGGTGACTGGGCATCGCCCTTGTGAAGCTTTAAAAGACCTGTCTTCCGTTGAAGTTTCTGCCTTGGCTGAGGTTTTCAAACAAGTCACCACTCGTTACGACAATATGTTTGAAATTTCATTTCCTTATTCCATGGGGTTTCATCAAGCTCCCGCAGACGGACAGCCGCATCCTGAATGGGTGCTGCACGCACACTTTTATCCGCCATTGCTGCGCTCGGCTACTGTCCGTAAATTCATGGTGGGATACGAAATGCTGGCCATGCCGCAGCGTGATATCACTCCTGAGGTGGCTGCGGAAAGATTGCGCTCGCTTTCAGATTTGCACTACAAGCAGGGTTAGATATCCATCTCTTTGTGGCGGACTCTACTCGGTTTCATAGTCTTTTCGATACACGTGAACATCTTGTATCGTCTGAAAATCGAACGACTCGTAAAGCCGAAAAGCGGTATTCCGATAGTTATCTGTTTCAACAAAAATATTCTGCGCTCCAAGAGACTGGAGACGGCGCAATCCTTCTGAAAGAGCGACTCGCCCCAAAGCATATGGACGAAAATCTTTGTGGCTGCCTAGTGGTTCAACATGCCCGTCTCGCGAGTTTTCATTGAACCAACAGATGCAAAAAGCAACCAGGCGGCCATCAGGCGATTCAACGACTATGTCCAAATCTGGTCTGTAATCAGGGTGCCGAAGTGTACGAGCGCGCCAATCTACCGTCATGTTTTTGCTTTCAAAAACGGATTGGTGAAGTTCTACATATTTCTGAACTTCTGATTCTCCTGCCAGCGGGCGAACTGTAAAACCTGAACGAGGTTCGTATATTTTTACAGGTGTCTGAGATGAACGGCGCATAAGTACTTTTGACCAGGAATCTTCGCCTACATCGGACTGACATTTGAAACCTGCATTTTCCAAGTCACGAATTCGGTTGGTTTGCCCAGAGAAAACCATGACAAACCACGCAGGACGAGCATACGGCGTATTATGTGCTGCTTGAGCGCGTCCGTCTGCCCATGAAAGGATCTCTTGATGCAGGCGCGATTCCTGTTCAGGATGGCACGCATAATCAATCGTCCAAAAGGGTGTTTGAAGTACTGCCCAGGCAACCAGCTGTTGATTTTCATCAAACCATAAACGAATGTTTTCAGGATTATCAAACGCCCATGAGCTAAACCGATAAGGCAGGTCTATTACATGGAGGTTGTTTTCTGTGAATTGGCGAGCAAGAGCAGACATTAGATATTTATCTTGTTCGGTTGAAAAGGGACGTTGAGTTATTGTCATAGGATAATCATCCATACTTTCTGAAATTTTTGTTGAGTGAGCCTGTCCAACGGACTTGTATCCCGAAGGGTATTGCGCCAAAGTCCTCGTAGAGGATCGTCCCCGAGCGGAGTGAGTAGGATACCTGCGCTGGGGTAGGGGCGTAGGCAGTATTCGAAGCGGAAAAAATTCCATGGATAAATAGGTAACTATTCATCAAGGGGTAACAATGCTCGATCAAAGAAATCGATAACGCGATTTTCATATTCAAGAGGCTGAACGTTTGGCCCGCCACAGTGTGGTGCTTTTTCCACGATCCAATATTCTTTTGGCTTGCCTGCTCTCTCGTAATATTGCTGTGCCCGCAGCTGTTCATATCCATCTTCACCTGCCGCAATAAGAAATAATGAGCGTGGAGCAATCTGCGCAACCGCTTCACTCAGAGGCATCGGTGCAGAAATGCCGCTTTTCCACTCAATGACTTTAAGAAATAATGGGTAAAAGGGCCAACCTGCCCAATCTGCAACATCATATGGAGGCAAAGTGTCGCGGGCCGTTGCAAAAAAAGCACCATCAGCAACCACTGCCTGAATATCTTGAAATTGCGCACCCGCCCCAATTGCGATTTCAGCCCCCGTTGAACACCCCAGTACGCCAATGCGCCCTGCTTTACCATCCATGTGCTCTTGCAGGAAATCAAGAATCGCTCTTACATCAGTGACATCCTGCCATCCCCAAGACCGCATATTACCTTCACTTTCCCCACTGGCTCTTTGGTCGTATATCAATACGCCATATCCATTTGAAAAAAGCATCTCTGCGTGAGCCAACATACTAATTCGATCTCCGCCGTACCCGTGCAACAAGATCACGGTAGCTTCATTTTGCGATTGGATATACCAGCCAAATAGTTGAACGCCATCTTCGGTCATTATTGTAACAGGTTCATATTCCGCCAAAAAATCTTGCGGGGAGCCGCAGCAAATTTCATGCTGGGCTGGACGGATTGCAGCATTTGCATGAAACCATGCGTAGCCGCTTATTGCCAGCGCATAGAGCGTTAACAAGGCGAAACTTAACAAACGAATCCAGTAAACAGTTTTTGGTCTCATTTTTCTGTGACTAAGGGCTGCAGGTTTTGGTTAGTGTGTTTTCTATGGTTACGGTAACGTCAAAAAAACCACTATTGTTCTCGTAGTCAGTGTCATTAAAACCCAAATATAATCTTCCAACTTCATTACTTACTGTTTTTTGGAAGCTGGAACCTATATGAAACATTTCACTGCCATCTATTTTCCCAACCAGATCTGTATCATCGAAATCCGGGTGACCATTCGGGCCGTTACAATGACCTGATTCAGGGCCAAAACATGCTGTTCCTGTTGCTTCCATAATAAGATTTTCACCTTGTTTTATATCAAGCCCTGTATCTAAATATTGCCTTGCCGTTGAGTTTTCATAGGCGCTGACACGATAAGTACAGGTCAGTATCCCCCGCTCATCAGTCGGTGGCATAGGTGTAGATGTCGACGGTAACGTTGGAGTGGACGTAGATGTTGGCGGAATTGCAGTTGGAATGAGTGTAGGAGTAGTTGTTTGACCAAAAATTTGTCCTGGGCCGCAACCCCACCATGGACAGGGCGTGAGCGGAGGCTGAGTAACTGGCGGTGGATTACAACCAGCCAATAACAATGAGATAAGGACAAAAGCAAGTACCCATCGCATAATTTCATCTTTAGTGTTAGTGGACATATGCGTATTCTCCTGTTTTAGCTGAATTTTTTAGAGAAAAATACTTGTTTATGCAAATGTCACCATTAAGAATTTTATATGGTTGTTTTA
>JAEURE010000062.1 GCA_016789485.1 Anaerolineales bacterium
CTGCGCTGCCGAATTGCACCATCCTGCAGCCTTGCAGTGCCGAAGAGACTCGCATGGCAATGGATTACGCTGTGAACAAAACCGATGACGTGATTGCCTTGCGCCTCATCATCGGACCCAGTCCGCGCCGGATTGCGCTCCCGGCTGGGTATGAGTTCAAGCCCGGGCAAGGCTGTCAACTTACAGCGGGGAAAGACGCGGTCATGTTTGCGTATGGACCCGTCATGTTGCACGAAGCACTTCTCGCCAGCGAACTCCTCGCCGAGCGCAGATTCGGTTTGAGCATCATAAATATGCCTTGGCTCAATCGCGTGGATGTGAAGTGGCTGACTGAAGTCCTCAAGCCGTACTCAAACATCTTCATGCTCGAAGATCATCACCCCGCTGGCGGTTTGATGGATAACATTCTCACGGCTTGTAGCGAGCATGGTTTGTTGAACGGCAAGCAGATGATCAAATTTGCTGTCGAAGGATATCCTGCCTGTGGTACACCACAACAAGCGTTGGCGTTCCATGAGTTGGACGGATTGTCACTGTCCAAGCGCGTGATGAAGTATTGCGGTTAATGAATGTCTGAAATAAAGATTGGTATTCCCCTGCACGGCAAGATGGCCGCGCGTGCTTTCCATCAACCTTCCTTTCGTGAACGGTTGAAAGAAGGCGGATTCAGACCGCTGTATTTCCTTAGCCCTGTTTATTATCGGTCTTTCGACTTTGATCCCGAACAGTATTTTGAATTGCAGGTGGAACAATACGACAAGCAATATCAGAAGCATTTCTTATTACAACAATTAAGGATGATGCGTCGCTTTGTAGTGGTAACAGATACAACCGACTTGCGTTTTAGGGAGATGGTCGAAGGTAAATTGTTTGATGCAACATTATTGGGCATGTCGGCTCAAATGACCTATGTAAGTCTTTTGCGCCGAATCCCAGGAATGGGAAGGCTGCTGGCATGGATGGAGAGAAAGTTCTATCTCACTCATGCCCATGACAAACACTTTAAGGAGAATCATATACAGTGCGTTTTGACTCCTGGGATGGGAAATTTCAACTTCTGGAATGAGGGTAATTTTGCTCTTGAAGCCCAGCGTATGGGAATCCCGGCTTTTGCCGCCATCACCAACTACGACAATATCGTAAACATGGGCTACCGTGGATTTAATCCTGCCTGTCTAGCAGTGTGGAGCAAGCAAATGGCGGATGAAGTTATTAAACTACATGGATATCCTGCGAACAAGCTGGAGGTTATCGGCGCGGTTCAATATGATCGTTTCATGCAGTCTTTACCTGCTAGCCGTGAAGAATTCCTGAGATCGATAAATCTTGATCCATCCAAAAAGACCATCTTCTTCGCAGGCGGAGTAAACATCAATCACTATTTTGAGATATACCGCCTGTTTGTTGAAGAAAAAAGCCGTATCTGGAAAGGGGCGTTCAACTTTGTTGTTCGCCCGCAACCTCATGGCAAGCTTTTGGATTCTCCTGGTTGGCGGATAATGGAGAAATTATTTACTCAAGAAGGGGTGTATGTGTCCAATCCGGGCTCTGTGGATGCGAGCGGCGATCGCGCTCTTGAGCTTCGGCTAGATTTAGGGTTGGATGAAGGCCCCGATGAGTTAAGTTGCCTGCTTCGATATAGTGATGTGTTGGTGAACAACTTCTCCACCATGGGGTTGGAGGCGGCGATCTGCGATTTGCCCACCATTCACATTGGCTACGACGCATATACCTTTGGGGTGAGATTCGCCGTAACAACAGGGTTTCAACAACGAATGACTCATAATCGCAGGGAGTTGCGCTTAAAAGCCTCGAAAGTGGCTAAAAACGAAAAGGAATTGTTAACATATATTGAGCAGTACCTGAATGACCGCAGTCTCGATCGCGAATCGCGCCGCGAATATGCTGTTTCCGAATGTGGCGAACTGGATGGGCAGGCAACCTCACGCCTTACCGCAATGATAAAACATCGTTTGTGATCTGTTTTGGAGAAAAAATGGAAGAATTAAAATCGTTATTTGACCAAGGCAAATGGTATCACTGTTTTCGGCATGAGGGCTTGGTATCCAACGGCGCGTATGATATTGAGAAATATATTTCCTCTTACGGTTTTGAGAAGGATTACGCCGGCAAATCCGTTTTGGATGTCGGCAGTTCGGACGGATATTTTTCGATCTGGATGAAAGAACATAGCGCTGCTCGTGTCTGCGCTGTCGATTCGAATAAATATGACGGCTCGCTCGCCATCGAAGCTTCCAACTTTAATGTAAAGAATTACGAAAAGAAATACGCACAATATGCCGATGATTACGCTAAATTCCAACAGGTGTATGAGAAATTTGGGTTAAGAAATTCAAATAAATTGCTGTTGATGGCGAAATTGAGATCCCTCGAAGTGGAATTCCAGAATGGCACAATCTACGATCTTACACCCTACGGTGAATTTGATCTGGTTATGTGCAATGATCTGTTGGAACACCTGAGAGACCCGATCACTGCGATTGAGCAGCTTTACTTCGCGACAAAGGAGAAATGTATTATCACTGTTTCCTCTGCCATGAAAACCAATTGGTTCAATAGAAAACAGACATTACTGACATATCTAGGACACGTCTCGGGTGGCTCGTTTTACAGCTTGTCTGAAGGAAGCGCAATTGCCATGTGTAAGGCTGCGGGCTTCAGAGATGTGCATATTGCCAGCCGTTTCGATATGGAAAACCGAATGCACCACGTTGCCAATCCTCATTTTGTTCTTCATGCATTCAAATAAACGGAAAATGAATTCCTATATTCCGCCCCGCTCTAAATTCTGGAAGGTAGAAGGGTATGTCACCTATCGACGTTTGTGGCTTGATTTCTGTCTGAGTGCCTTCGCCGATGAAATGCGCGGCGCAGTGTTAGATCTTGGCGGCAAACGTGAGAACAAACGTGGGGCATTCCAGCCGCCGGAAAAACTTGCCCGGTCCTGGCAATACATCAATCTTGATTGGGAAACCCACCCCAACATCTTTGCAGATGTCGCCCGCATTCCCCTCCAAGCAGAAAGCGTAGACTGCATCCTCTGTACTGAAGTGTTGGAACATCTCCCCGACCCACAGACATGCGTGGATGAAATTCAACGCCTCCTTCGTAACGATGGGCTGGTCTTCGTTTCCACACCTTTTTTTTACCCGGTTCATGCCGATCCCTACGACTTTCAACGTTTTACCGAAGATGGACTTCGCCATTTGTTCCGCGAGTTTAAATCTGTGGAGGTCTATCGCATGGGTGGATATGCCGGGGTGCTGGGGCTTCTGTGTGAATTGGGTATCCCTGGCGAGGAAGGAAACTCATTGGTTAGTAAGTTCCTGCGTTGGGTGCTGAAATGGATTTCGCGTTTGCTTTGTTGGCTTGATCTTTCGGCCTACAGCAACGAAAACACGAATCGGCAGAAATTCACTACTGGCTACTTTCTTAGAGCTGTTCGATAAAGGATTAATAGTAATAATGACTAACAGCAGATTAAATCGTGATGGGAATCGTACTGTGGAAGATGGTCGCCTGGTCTATTATCACAAATCGGCTAATCAGGGCTACTGGGAGGATTTATGGTTTAAGGAAATAACAAGTGAATATTACAAACCCTATCTAGCTGGAAAACTTGCTTATTTTGACCGGATATTTAAACGTCACCTTCCTCCAAATGGTGAGATCTTTGAGGCGGGATGTGGCACAGCGCAGCTTGTCACTGCACTAAAAGCAAATAATTACAATTGCTTTGGTTTGGACTATGCCTTCAAAGCCATGCAAAAAGCCAAGCAAATCGTGGATGGTTTACGCCTGGTTTGCGGTGATATAACAGCTTTGGGTATTTCAAACAATGCCTTCGATGCCATCATTTCAATTGGAGTTGTGGAGCACCGTCGCGCAGGTCCCGATGTATTTTTGCAGGAAATGCGTCGTATATTAAAACAAGGCGGGGTATTGTTAATTTCTGTGCCCTATTTCAACGATTTGCGTCGCTGGCGTGCCAAGCGTGGTGCCTACCAAGATGATGTGACCGGGTTGGAATTTTATCAATATGCATTTACCCGCGAAGAGTTTTGCCGCATTCTTGAAGCGAACGGCTATGAGATCGAGGCTATCTATTCCTATGCTCACCAGAATACTCTTTCGCAGGAATTGCATTGGTTAAAGAAAATCCCTGCATTTTTCAACAAACTTATTATGCGTATTAGCAAATATATTCCTTATGTGAATTCGGATTGGGGACACATGCTGATGGTTGCTGCCAGGAAAAAGGTATAACGCGGATACATATATGAAGTTCGGGCTGACTGACTCTGCCTCTGATCTATTTGCTATTGCCATGGGATTATTCACTTCGGCAGACCTATCTATTTTTCATGAATTTGAACCACCTCCAACCGGGGGCGGGCATCAGTTTCTACGAGCGCTTTGGAAGCAGGCAAAAGTGAAGGGTTTGCGTGTGGAGAATAACGCCATCTCACGGACCACACGTGCGTGTTTGTTCAACTCGTTTAACTTCCGCACTTCGCGTTTGGAGCGCCTTAGGCGGCGCGGAGTTCTATACATCCATCGTGTCGATGGCCCTGTTGACGTTTATCGCGGGCAGAATGAAGGTGTCGATCAGCATATTTATTCTGTGAATCAAAAATTTGCCGATAAAACCATCTTCCAGTCGCGCTATAGTATGGAAAAACATACCGAACTCGGCATGGAATTCAAGAATCCAACGGTTATTATGAACGCGGCAGACCCTGAGATTTTCCATTCGCGCGGGCGAATCGAATTCTCGCAGAATCGCAAGACGCGCCTGATCGCTTCCAGCTGGTCGGATAATGTCAATAAAGGTGCGGCGGTTTATCAATGGCTGGATGAGCATTTGGATTGGGCCAGCTTCGAGATGACCTTTGTGGGACGCAGCACTGTGACTTTCAAAAACATCCGTATGATGCCTGCTGTCGATTCTTTCCGCATGGCGGAGCTGTTTCGGCAGTATGATATTTATCTCACTGCTAGTCGTAATGACCCATGCTCGAATTCGCTCATCGAGGCGTTGACTTGTGGGATGCCTGCTGTTTATTTGAAGAGCGGCGGTCACCCCGAAATTGTAGGCGGCGCGGGAGCGGAATTTGATGAGGCGGAGGAAATACCTGAATTGCTGGAGCAGGTCATAGGCCAGTATGAAGCGTTTCAGTCGCGGATTTCCATTCCGTCCATCCAGGATATCAGCGAACAATACTTAAAGGTTTTGGAATTGATCTAATGAAATCATTTGTGCAAGGTGTTGCAAAAAACATCATTCGCGCTGTTTCGTGGACGTGGAAGCCGTATTCGCGTTTGATTCTATACGGTGATGATGCAGGCTGGGTGCTTGATTGGGAGATGCGCGAGTTGCGTGCGATTTGCGCGCAACTGGGCGTGCCTGTGGTTAAACCACTATGGAAACATGCTTATGCGCCGCAATCAATTTTTTTCTCGAACCAGTTCTTTCTTCAAAGGGAGGATTGGCTTGATTTATTGCCTCACCGCATCGGTCTTGCTTATTTTCACGGATTGCCACAAACAGGTGATGAAGATTTTGATGAGGTGTATCGCAGATTGCAAAAAAATCATAAAAGAATTTCGCGCATTCAGGTTTCACATACCGAAATGCGCAATGCGATCCTGCAAACTGGCATTGAACCGTCGAAGGTATTTCTTATTCCCATTGGAATCAATACGGATTTCTTTCCGTTTTGCAATGATGACATGAAGCGTACTGCCCGCGCTGAATTGGGCATTCCACAATCTGCATTTGTGATTGGATCCTTCCAAAAAGATGGCGTAGGGTGGGGTGACGGTATGGAGCCGAAATTGATCAAGGGTCCTGATATATTTGTGAGTACAATGAAACGGTTGAAGGAAGATATCCCTGAATTGTTTGTTCTGCTTTCAGGCCCCGCACGTGGGTTTGTGAAGAAGGGGTTGGATGAAGCTGGAATTCCCTATTGGCATGGGTATGTCAAATCCTATCCTGATATTGCAACGATGTTCCATGTATTGGATTTGTATGTGGTGGCGTCGCGGCAGGAGGGCGGACCAAAGGCAGTTTTGGAGAGCATGTCCAGTGGTGTGCCGTTGGTGACGACGCGCGTGGGTCAGGGGATGGATTTGGTGAAGCACGGCGAAAATGCGTTCATGACTGATGTGGAGGACGTGGACGCGCTCGCTTCATACGCCCTTCAAGTGTATCGCTCGACCCCAGCCGATCTTCAGCCGATGCTTGCGGCGGGGCGTAAGACTGCCGAAGCCAATAGCTATGAGAGTCAGATTCCGCTCTGGGCGGAATTTATGAAAGGATTTGTGAAATGAGTTCCTTCATTCAAAAGGCATCTTATTATTTATTTCCCCGCCCGTTGCGCCGCTTTATCGTCAAATCCATGATCAGCGCGGAGCAGCAGTCTGCAAATCCGCGTGAAGCGGTCAAGTGGCTGTTGGGCATTTATGACTACGTCAATTATGAGATCGATGCGCAATGCAAACGCTGGGGAGACGGTGTTCACATTAAGCATGAGATCATGGATGGCATCCATTCGTTCTTTTACGAACGCATTGAGAAGAATGATAACGTCCTTGATCTTGGCTGCGGATATGGCGCGCTGGCATATGCCATTGCCGTTCACGCGGATGCAAAGGTAATGGCGATAGATTTTGACGTAGAGCAAATTAAATTCGGGGAAAAGCGTTTCAGTCATCCGAATATTCAATTTGTGGTCGGGAATGTGTTTACCGATATTCCTGAAAACGGTTCATTCGATGTCATCGTCCTTTCCAGCGTGCTGGAACATTTGAAGAACCGTCCCGAATTTCTCAAAGACCTGACGATGCGTTTTAAACCGAAGAAACTCCTCATCCGCGTGCCGACGTTTGAGCGTAATCTTGTCGCCGCACTCAAAAAGGAACTAGGCTTGTTTCCATATACTGATGACACGCACGAACTGGAGTATTCCAAAGACATCTTTTATGATGAAATGAAACAAGCTGGGGTCAACGTGATTCATTTTGAGATTCGCTGGGCGGATATTTGGGCAGAGTGTATTCCTTCCGCTTAAAGATGAAACGTACCTTTCTCAACGTACTCAAACGACTTTTTCCGTTTTTTTTTCGAGTTGTGTTCGGTTTGCGTGATTGGGTGAAGAGCATCCCTGCATGGATACAACTTTCCGTGCTTCAAAAAAGCGGAGATGGTATTGCGGTTTCTTATCTCAGTTCACGCTTTCCCAAGCCGCCTATAAGCCGCAACGAGTTCGCGCATGGCGGCGCAGTCAAGTTGACCTACCTTGCGGAAAATTTCCCGCATCATTTTCCTGTGGCAAACCTGTTGTATGCTGTTAGTAGCGTTGCACATCCTTTGCAAATGGAAATTCTCCAAACAGCAAAACACAAGGAATTGCAGATCGTTGTCAATCAAAACGGTGTTGCCTTCCCTGCATGGGACGGCGCAAATTATGAAGCGTCGAACCGGCCCTTGAAGCGCATCATCGCCTTTGCGGACTTCATTATCTATCAAAGTCAATTTTGCAAAGACAGCGCGGAACGATACATCTCCCCGCCGACCGTGCCGCATGAAATCATTTACAACCCTGTGGATACCCGCCTCTTCTCACCCGAAGCCTGCCCGGCGAGACCCGCAGCCTTGACCTTGCTTTTGGGCGGCAACCAATACGAAAAGTACCGCCTTGAACTGGCGTTGCAAACGCTCAAAGCGATTCACCGTGATGTGCCAAATGCAAAGTTGATCGTCACTGGTAACCTCTGGCTTCCACGCCATGAAGCCGAAGCATGGACAACGCAAGCCCTGCATGAGATGCAATTGACGGAACATGTTACCTTCACGGGAACCTATGCCCAAAAGGATGCGCCTGCTTTGTATTCACAGGCTCACCTTTTGCTCCACACCAAATATGCCGACCCGTCTCCAGGTTTGGTCTTGGAGGCGATGGCACTAGGAATGCCTGTTGTCTATTTGAATAACGGCGGTGTTCCAGAATTGGTCGGGGATGCGGGAATCGGCGTCCATGTGGAACATGATTGGGACAGAATCAATCTGCCAAATCCGCAGGCAATGGCAGATATGGTGATGCAAATCTATGTCCGCCGCGAAGAATTTTCGCAGAAGGCACGTCAACGCGCGGCGGATTTGTTCTCGCTGGAAAAGTTTGTAGAAAGGCATAAAGAAATTTTTGAGAAGGTTTTAGGTGACAGTCACCTTTAAGGTGACTGTCACCTCTGTCAACATGAAACTTTCCGTCATCATTTGCACCCGCAACCGCTTCGACGATTTCACGAAGACCCTTCCATCCATCGCCGCGCAAACCCGCCTGCCCGATGAGTTGGTCGTCGTTGATTCGTCGGATGAGAAAAAATTGGAAACACACCTCGAAGCAGTACAAACGCCCTTTCCCATTCACTATTTCCATACCGCACCTGGGCTGACGCTTCAGCGCAACCACGGCATCCGTGAAAGCGTAGGCGACCTGCTTTTCTTCTTCGATGACGATGTAGATTTGGATGCAAACTATCTCGCCGAAGTGGAAAGTGTATTTGCGAATGATGTGAAGAAAACCATCGGCGCAGTCGGCGGGAAGATTGTGAACAGTCCACCGCAGACCGTTCGCCTGAAATTTGAGACATTTCTCTTTGGTTTGATTCGCATGATCTTCGGCGTAGTCGGAACCCGCAACGGGAAATTCTATCCCTCTGGTATGCCATCACATCCACGCCCGTACCAGCCCAGCGGATTCATCGAATGCCTCTCAGGCTGTTGCATGGCGTTTCGGCGAGAAGTGTTCGAGAAAGCCATATTTGATGAAAACCTCGCTCGCTACGGCTTGATGGAAGATGTGGATATCTCCAAACAAACGATGGATGCTGGCTATAAAATCTGGTATCAAACCTCCGCAACCCTCGTACACAACGAAAGTACGATGAACCGCCTCAACATCCAGCAGTGGGCGGAGATGAGCGTGGTCAATTATGATTACCTGTTTCGCAAGAGTTGGGCTCGTGACGCATGGCGTTGGTTGTTTTATTATTGGGCGCTGCTTGGTTTGTTTGTTGTCAATTTTCACAGCCTTAAAGGCTTGAAAGGTACGTTCAACGGCGTGAAGAAAGTTTTCGGTAAATGAAACGCACACTCATCACAGGTATTTCTGGTTTCGTCGGCACGCATTTGCGAGACGAACTGATCCGCACGGGTTGGCAGGTCTTTGGATTTGATATTCGCCCCACGGGGGAGAACGTCTTCGTTGGCGACCTTTCTGACCGTGCGGCGCTGGCCCATGCCGTAGCGGATTGCCAACCCGATGCCGTCTTCCACCTTGCAGGAATTATAAAATCTGCGGACAGTGAAGCCTATTACAGGTCTAATTTGTTTGGGACGTTGAATCTTCTTGATGCAATCATGCAAATGGAGAAACGCCCCAAGGTGGTGCTGGCGAGTTCCAGTGCGGTTTATGGGCTGACCAAGAGTGCGCGACCCATTACCGAGCGTTCACCCTTGCGCCCCATCACCGAGTATGCTATGAGCAAGATCGCACAGGAGACTGCAGCGTTGCGGTATCATTACGCGTTCGGGTTGGATGTGGTTGTCGCGCGGATGTTCAACCTGCTCGGACCTGGTCAATCGCCAGACCTGGCATGTTCGGCGTTTGCGCGTCAGATCGCGTTGGCTGAGATCTCAGAGCAAAATGAAATTGTCACCGGCAACCTCGATGCCAAGCGTGATTTTGTGGATGTACGTGACGCGGCACGTGCCTTTGCTTTGCTCGCAGAAAAAGGCGAAGCCGGGCAGACCTATAACGTCTGTTCGGGGAACTCGGTGGCGATCCAGCAATGTTTGAGTGAGATGATGCTCAGGTCGAAGAAGCAGTTATCGGCTAGGCTTGATCCGGCGCGAGTTCAAAAGAACGATGTGCCTGTGCAGGTTGGAAGTTTCCAGAAGGTGCACAAGGCTGTGGGTTGGAATCCGCGCATTCCTCTAAATGAATCTTTAGTAGACTTGCTCAATGATTGGCGTGAGCGGGTCAAAGTGGAGGCAAAATGAAGTGGAACGGTAAAAAAGTTTTGGTCACCGGCGCAGGCGGATTTATCGCCAGCCATTTGGTGGAACATTTGGTGCGTGAAGGCGCGCAGGTGCGCGGTTTTGTGCGTTACAACTCGCGCAATGATCTCGGTATGTTGAAGTGGCTTGCGCCTGAAATTCTTTCGCAACTGGAGATCATGCAGGGCGACCTGCGTGATAACGAAGCGGTGCGCAATGCCGTGCGCGGCGTGGACACGGTCTTTCATCTCGGCGCGTTGATCGCGATACCGTATTCGTATGTGAACCCGCGCGAAGTGATTGATGTGAACATCATGGGCACGCTCAATGTTTTGATGGCGGCGCGCGATTTTGGAACACGACGCGTGGTGCATACCTCCACGAGCGAGGTGTATGGCACAGCGCAATATGTGCCGATTGACGAGAAGCATCCCTTACAGGGACAGTCGCCTTATTCTGCCAGCAAGATCGGTGCGGACCGCATCTCTGAAAGTTTTTATCGTTCGTTTGAAACACCGGTGGTTACACTGCGTCCGTTCAATACGTTTGGTCCGGGTCAGTCCATGCGTGCGGTTATCCCGACTATCATCGTGCAGGCGCTCACTCGCAATGAAGTCAAACTTGGTAGCCTCGAGCCTTCGCGTGATTTTACGTTTGCCAAAGATACTGCCAATGGCTTTGTGAAAGTTGCTGAAGCCGAAGGCGTGTTGGGCGAAGAGATCAACCTCGGCAATG